>NZ_CAJPJE010000004.1:0-88824 GCF_905369875.1 Actinomyces sp. ICM47 | reverse complement strand
CAACGGACGCCTCGAACACCTACGCGGCATCGCCCAAGGATTCGTCAACCACCGAAACTACCGCCTACGCTGCCTCCTCCACTCCGGCGGATTCCAACACCTCCTACACCCTTAAATGCGAAGAGCCGGTTTAGTGGTGACTGTGCAGAGGTAGTGCCCGAGGGCGGCGGCAGGGCCTGGCCGGGCTTCGAGACGACGCGCCGAGCCGAAGGCTCGCGGCGCGGACGGCGAGCGGGCGGGCCGCCGCCCTCGGGCACGGAGAGTAGTTATGTGCGCGCGCTACGCAACCGCGACCGTTTCGCCGCTGCCCTCGGGCACGGAAAGCAGTCGGGGAGCGGGGGCGGTGTGGCTACAGGAGTCCCGCGAGGCCCTTCTTAACGGCACGGTCGCGCTGGTAGCGGAATACTTCGAGGAAGATGCCGCCGAAGAAAATGCAGGCGATTGCGACCCAGATGCTCGCGGGAGCGTGACGCCCGTACACGAGGAAATACACGTAGGGTGCCAGGAAGGTGACGGCGGCGGTGGCGGCACCGACGACGCGGTGCCAGAGCTTTTGCCCGGCGACCATCTCGATGAGGCCCCACGTGTAGGGGATGGCGGTGATGACATCGATGAGCCAGAGGACACGCCAGTCGCCCCGGAAGTGGGGGACGAACATGACGGGCACGGCGCGCGCCATGGAGTAGACGAAGACGACGACGTAGGCGATGAACTTAGGGTTGCGGCACAGCTTGAGGAAGGCCGTGCGCTCGATGATGGAGGCACCGACTGCTCGCGCGGCGCGGGTGGCGCGTGACGCGGTTGAGAGCGTATCGAGTCCGGCCATGGAAACGCGCATGAACTCGCGTTGTTCGTCTGTGCCGGCCGCCCAAGCTTCCAGCAGCGCCAGGGGGGAGAGCGCGATGGGCGTGCGTCCGCCGGAGGGTGCCCCGGCCTCGTGAATGAGATCGGCCCCCAGGGCGTCGCGTAGGCGTGGCAGTTGGTCGCTGGGGATGACGGCGAGCCATAGGCGCACCCGTCGTTGGATGGCGTCGTGGAGTTCGTGGGAGAGTGCGTGTCCGGCGGCCGAGTGGGGTGAGAAGCCTTCGGCGGCGATGTCGACGAGTGCCCCGGGGTGTTCGACGATGCGGGTTGTCAGGTCGCCGGCGCGATCAACGCCGGAGACGGTGATGATCGTCGCGGCATCCCACTGGTAGGTGCGTGCGATCTCGATGTCGAGGATCGAGCGCAGCGTCACGAGGGATGCGATGTCACTCACGGGTGGCCTCTCGGTAGGGGTTTATCCACTCAATTGTGCCTGACTGAGCGGTTGGAATGCACGCCCACGTGGGAAGCGTGCCGCACGTAGAATCGACGTATGGTGAAACGACGCATTGATCCGGCTTCGGGAATGGAGGCGCTGCGCGCTTGGCGTGGCTCGTGTGAGCGCGGCGAGGACGCGTCCCGCGCTGTCGTGCTGACGGCTGTGCGTTTCACCCTTGAGGAGTTGGGTGCCCTGCATCCGGGTCGTTCTGTCGAGGTGCGCGTGCCTCCTGCGGGTGCGGTGCAGATTCTTCCGGGGACCACGCATCGGCGTGGTACACCGCCCGCCGTCGTGGAGACGGACGCGCGCACGTGGCTGTCGCTGGCGTGCGGTCTGCTCACGTGGGACGAGGCCGTGGACGCTTCCCTGGTGAGCGCGTCGGGGGAGCGCACGGACCTGGGTCCCTTCCTGCCGCTCGTGTGAGAGGCAGGGGAGGGTGTTCCGGGTGGGGCGGAGTGTCGCCGGGTTTTAGGCCTCGATCTGCGGAGCGCCGAAGCGTGCGATGATCTTGGGGGCCAGGTATTTCTGGGAGCCCTTGTAGGCGTAGCGCTGGGCGACGGCGGCGACGGCCGCGGTGCTTGCGGCGAAGAGCACCAGCGAGGCTAGGGTGACATCATCTGAGTCTTCGGCGGGGATCGGGCGCTTCGTGACGGTCTTCCAGCCGAATTCGAAAATCTTGGAGGCCGCGAAGGCGGCTCCGGCGATGACGGCGGTCGTGGCGAGCTTGTTGATCGTGGCGGAATCCATGTGTGTCTCCTGGCGTGGGTTGGTTGTCCCTGCGCGGCAGCGCGTGCTTCCATGATGCCCCACACTGCGGTCTCGTGCGAGATTCAGGCGCTTACTGTTTTATGCTTATGGGCAAATGTTCTCGTCCGAAGGATTCCCTATGGCCCGCGCCCGTTCTGTATTCGCGTTGGTAACCCTTGTGGTTGCTGCTACGACCTTGGCTGCGTGTACGCCATCAGTGTCGTCGCGTGCACCCCAAGATCCTTTCGGTGCCCCCGTTGTTCCGGGGCAGGGGATCGAAGAAGAAGGGATTGCGGGCACGCTCGATGCTCCCAGCCCGAGGACGGGCACGGACACGGTGACGGTTGCCCTCGTGGGCGGTGCGCAGCTGCCCACTGAGATGGCGCAGGCCTTCACGGAGGAGACGGGCTTCTCGGTCGCGGTCGTTCCCATTGATGGGGTGGATTCGCTCCCCAGGGCGGGGGCGGATGTTGTGCTGGGCCTGGATGGTGCTGACGCACAGCAGGCGAGCCAGGCGGGCACGATTGCTCCGTCTGGCCCGCAGGACACTGTGACCTTGTCGGGTACTTCTATTTCGGGTGTGCCTGCGGCGGTGGCGTACGGTCGCGACGATGTGTGCGTGATCGCGGATAAGTCGTGGATGAGTGCGAATAAGCGCACGCTGCCCACGTCGTTTCAGGAGCTGAGTACTCCTCGTGTGCGCACACTCCTCGCGATTCCGGATCCTGTCTCGTCGTCGGTGGGGCGTGCCTTCCTGCAGGAGGCTGCCGCACAGACGGGTGAGGGCCTGGGTCCGTTCGTCCAGACGCTGAGTCCGCGTGTCGATCCCTCGCTGGGTGCGGCTATTGGCGCGTGGACGGCTGGAGGGCACGTGTCTGACGGCTACCTGTCCGAGATCGTGGGGTCCGCGTCGGGCAAGTCCGGCTCTTACCCGCTCGTGGTTGCGCCGCGTTCGCTGGCTGCGGCTGCCGCGACGAACACGGGTGCCGATTCGTACGGGACGGCGTTGCCGTCGACGTGTATCGCGCGCACCATGTACGTAGCGGCGACGAAGACACCCGCTTCGGACGGCGCTGAGTCCTTGATCGCTTGGTTGCAGAGCGCTGTTGCGCAGCATTCTCTGGCGACCACGGGGGCGGCCTATCCGATCGATGGTGTTCTCGCGTCAAACACGAAGGCCGAGTGGTTCTCGGGCATCACGGGCAGCCCCGTCGTGTCGGACGAAACCATGGGGTCGTTTAACGCGAAGAGCGCGTGGTTGGCGACGTGGACCGCGGCGCTCGATGAACCTGCTCCGGCTCAGACGCCCACGCAGCAGCCTTCGGGAAAGCCTTCGGGGAAGCCTTCGGGTCAGCCTTCGGGTCAGCCTTCGGGTCAGCCTTCGGGTCAGCCTTCGGGTCAGCCTTCGGGTCAGCCGAGTGTGAACCCGGGCGCGCCCGGGATCAGTAACAGCGACCTGGCTGACGATCCCGATGAGGATGAGGATGAGGATGAGGATGACGAACCTCGCACGAGGACCCATCACCCGATCGATGAGGACGACGAGGAGTAGTCAGTTCTCCCGTGAGTGAAGGGGGGATGCGGCGTACCGCGTCCCCCCTTCACTGTGTGCGGTGAGGATGAGTGGTCGCGCGGTGGCGAGGCCGTGGTGGGGCACGAACGTGGCACCGTTGGGGATGCGAGGGGTAGACGTTCCCTAGTCGCGCAGCATGGAGGGGCTGACGCGGCACTCGTCACCGATGCGCATGGGGGCGATGAGGCCCTTGTCGCGCAGCTCGCGCAGGCGTGGCACGGTTCGTTCGACGACCTTCCAGGGATCGATCGTGTTGAGGTAGATGCGGGTGCCGCCCTCGAATCCGGCCAGAGTGGAGATGCGCCACTTGAGCAGGATCCTCCAGCGCATGGGGGTCGAGACGGTGGGCGGGCGGTGGTACCACTCTTCGTTGGCGGGCACGTCTGCGCCGGTCGCCGCGTGCGCGGCGTGCAAGATGTCGGAGATCCCAGCCATTGCCTCGTCGCTGACCTCCCACGGGTTGCGCGGGGAGTGTAGCGGCCAGATCGCGATGCCGGGGAAGCGATGACCGAAGCCTGCCAGGGCGACGGCGTGCTCGTTTTGAGCGATGAGGAGTTTGCGGGTGGCGGCGACCGTGAAGATCTGGTCGTAGATGTCGGGCTGTGCGCGCAGGCGCTCGAGTTCTGCTTCTGTTTGAACGGCGAGGTCGTCGATGGCGACCAGCTGCTTGTGCAGGTGGTCGAATGAGGCGCCGGCAGGGCGCAGCCAGTTCTGGAAGGTGGCGACGTAGCGCACGGCGGGGTTGAGGCCGTACAGCTCGTGCATTGAGCGGGCCGTGTAGGCGGTGTACTGGGTGTGCTCTTCCGGGGTGAGGGTGCCCGACCCGGCAAGCTGGTGGGCTTCGGTTGCCCCGTCGATGAAGTGGCGCCTGCCAATAATCAGGTCGTGGCCGCCGGAGAAAAAGCCGTTGGCGGCCTGCAGGCGCGCGGTCTCGCTGGTGGCCGCGAACTCGCCCTCGCTCATGCCCGAGGCCAGCATCCGCGCGCGCACGACGTTCATGACGTGGTCGTAGCCCACGTCCGAGGCCAGGTATCGGGCCATGCGGTGGTGGTCGGCCTCGGAGGGCATGTGCCCGTGGTTGAGGTGCCAGTAGTTGTAGGAGACGATTTCGAACAGGTTAGGGATACGCCGAAATTCGGCGACCGTGTCGCTGAGCTTGTCGGCGGGCAGGGCGTCGAGCTGTTCCCACGTGCCGTCGTCTCGGCGTACGAGGCGCGACTTTTCGGGCGGCGTCTCCAGGTAGCGCTTGGAACAGAACGCGCAATAGTGCCCGTCAGCCTCGTGGTCGATGGGGGTGCAGTCGGTACGCGGGGCGGCGAGCGGCCGGTTTCCGCGGCCGGGGACGGTCCACACCTCTGTGCCGGTGAGCAGGTTCTGCTGTTTGACGGTGCCGTCGGCGAGTCGCACGATGGCGCGGTCGGCGCGGGTAAGCTTCGATGCCATGTCTTAATCGTACCTGTTGTCAGAGTCGGTTCATGGTGGCGGGGTGCGATCCGGTGCGCCCGGCCTCGCCTTCGTCGAGCGCGTCGATGCGGGCGCGCTGGTCGGGACTCAGGCTGAAGGAAAAGGTGTCAATGTTGGTGGCCATGCGCGCCGGACTCAGGGTCTTGGGGAAGACGACGTGGCCGCGGTCGATGGCCCAGCGCAGGGCGACTTGCGCGGCGCTGACTCCGAGTTCGTCGCCGATGGCGACGAGGGTTGGGTCGGTGATGGCGCGCCCGCGTGCCAGGGGTGACCATGCTTCGAAGACCATGCCGAGTTCGTGCGCGTAGGAGCGCAGCGCCTCGTTGGGGAGGAATGGGTGCGCCTCGACCTGGAGGACGTGGGGTGGTACGGAAGCGATGGAGCGGACGGCTTCGATGTGGTCGCGCTCGTAGTTCGACAGGCCGATGGCACGCGCGTTGCCCGCAGCGAAGGCGTCCTCGAGGGCTGGCCACGGCAGGGTGACGTCTCCGCCGTAGAGGGTGGGCAGCGGCCAGTGTACGAGGAGGAGGTCGACGTAGTCGGTGCGCAGATCTTCGAGTGATCGTGCGATGGATGCGGCAGCGCGCTCGGGTGCGTGGTTGGAGTTGTCGACCTTGGTGGTGAGGAAGATCTGCTCGCGTTCGATGCCAGACGCTTCGAGCGCGGCGCCGACCTCGGCCTCGTTGCCGTACATCTGCGCGGTATCGATGTGGCGGTAACCAATCTCGAGTGCGCGGCTCACGGCGTCGTAGGCGTCCTCGGGCGCGACCTTGTAGGTGCCGAAGCCTAGCACGGGGATGGGTGCGCCCGTCGGGAGCGTGAGCGTGGGAATGGGGGACGAGGCCGTGGCCGCGTCGCTCGGGAATGGGGCGTTCATCAGTGAATCCTCCTGGTTGCTTTCAGTGTAGCGTCCCGGGGAGGGGAGGGTCGCGTGCGTCCGCGCGCGAGCTCGATGCGTGCAGCGTAGTGTTGTCTTCGCTTCGGAGCCGCGCGTGGTGCCGGTTTGAGGGGACAGGAGGGCTCATGATCAGTGCATGCGAGACGGAGGATGGTGTCGTCTTCGATATGAGCGAGCTGGAGGCCGACGCGCTGCGCTCATATGCCGATGGGCTTGTTGCCGACCCCAAGCATCCTTTCGTTGAGCTGCTGCGCAGCCAGGGCCTCGTCGTCGGTGACACTCCCGTCCCACACCTTGCTGTGCTCCTTGAGGCGTTCTCGCAGGCGACGAAGGTGCTCACCGCCTGGGTCGTTGCCCCGGCTGGATGTCGCCGCGTCACCTTCTTTGTGGGTCCGCGCTCCGCCGTGGTGTCGCGGTGTGATGAGGGTGGACTGTACGCGGGCGAGGATGACCTGTTGTCGGTGTGGGCTATCGACTCCGCGCAGCTGCGCGAGACCTTTTTCGAACTTAGCGCCTTGGGGGAACCCTCCGGCGACGGGATTGTGTCGACGGCGGTACCGGAGGTGCTCTTTGATGTCCTCGAGCGGGGTGATGCCACGGAGATTCTTGTGGAGGTACCGAAAGTTGCCCGCGAGATTGCCGACGTGATTGATACTGATGTCGATGAGGTGACAGGGGCTTTCTGGGCGGATGTCGCGGATGATTCGTGGGTGGGACTCGCCGTACGGGTCATCGATGTGGTGTCGTACCCGGATCTGTCGGGTGACAGTTGGCGTTTGATTGGTACCAGCGAGGAGGTATGCGAGGTGCTGGCGGGCGTGGAGTTTACTGAGCTGTACCCCGATGAGGTGCCTCTGCTGGCGGATGAGGACGGTGAATTCTGGGCGGCAGTTGCTTCATCGTCGCCGGAGGTGCTCTGGGAAGATATCGAGGACGTACTCGCTGAATAGTCCACCTGTCGATCCGCAGGTCTCACAGTCTGAGATTGAAAGGTGTCAATTATTTACTACATCTCTGGTCAAATGATGCCCATGGGTCGGTTTTTCGCGTTTTACGTGTGTCGCTGCGCGGTTCGCCGAGTGTCTGACCGAATGACTTATAAAACATTGCAATACGGCTGAAAAACAGTCAGATGCTGTCTGCAACATGGTTGACACTTTTATTGGCATGTTGGTTAATTTCCCCTGTCTTCCCTGAAATGTCAAAGGCTTACATCTAACCAAACGGTAGGGTTTGTGTTAGGTAATCCACCGTTATTTGTCCTCACTAAGTAACGATTTGGCGTACGATAGATACTGTTCAACTACGAAGCCAACACGTCACGACAACGAACGGAGAGTTATGTCGGTTCGCAATGCACTGCTTGCACTCGTCGCGCAGCAGCCCGCGGGTGTCTATCGCCTCAAGCAGATGTTCGAGGAGCAGACGTGTGGGGCATGGCCGCTGAACATCGGCCAGGTCTACCAGACCATGCAGCGTCTTGAGCGTGACGGCCAGGTTGTGTCTCACGCTGAAACCAATGCCGGTCGAGACTCTGAGGTTTTCGAGCTGACCGACGCAGGTCGCGATGTCCTCACCGCCTGGTGGTCCACCCCTGTTCCGCGTGAGCACCCTGAGCGCGACGAGCTTGTGATGAAGCTCGCCGTGGCCGCCGCCGACCCGACGGTCGATGTCGAAGCCATGATCCAGACGCAGCGTCGTTCGACCCTGGGTTCCCTGCGTGACGTCACCCGCCTCAAGGCCTCGGCCGATGAGGGGGAACTCGCGTGGAAGCTCATTCTTGAGCGCCACATCTTCGACCTTGAGGCCGAGCTCAACTGGCTCGACCACATCGAGTCCGGTGCGGTCTCCGAGGCCGCGCGTCGCGCCGCCTTCGCTGCTGCGAAGGGGCGTTCGATGAACTGGGCTCAGGCCGAGGCCGGTATTTCGGAGCGTGCCGGGGTGCGATGAGTCAGCCTGCGCCGCTACCGATCAGGATGGCCGGCGTCGGACATGAGTTCGGCGCAAACGGCGTCCGAGTGAGAGCGCTCGACGGGATCGACCTTGAGGTTGGGCCCGGCGAGCTTCTCGCTGTTATGGGACCGTCTGGATCCGGCAAGTCGACGCTGCTGTCAATCGCTGGCGGCCTTGAGCGGCCGACACGCGGAAGCGTCTACGTCAACGGGATCGATTTGGCCTCGTTGGATAGCGTTCACCGCGCTGAAGTGCGTCGACGCTCGATTGGCTACGTCTTCCAAGATTACAATCTGATTCCGTCGCTGTCAGCCCTCGAAAACGTTGAGATGCCGCTGCAGCTGGACGGGGTGAGTCCTTCGAAGGTACGTGCGGCCGCGATGGCCGCTCTCGCCGAGGTTGGTGTCGCAGAACTCGCGGATCGCTTCCCCGAGAGGCTCTCCGGTGGCCAACGTCAACGTGTCGCCATCGCTCGCGGCCTCGTTGGTAACCGGTCGGTCATTCTTGCCGACGAGCCAACCGGCGCGTTAGATTCTCACACTGGCGAACAGATCATGTTGGTGTTGCGTGACCACATAGATGCTGGTGCAGCGGGTATTCTCGTGACTCATGAGGCCAGAATGGCCGCATGGGCAGACCGAACAGTGTTCCTGCGAGACGGTCGTATCGTTGATCGTTCGCGCGGGGATTCTCTGAGGGACCTGCTCGCCGACGCAGCACCAAGGACCTGATGAGCCGACTCAACACACGGATGAGGCGATGGGGAGTAGTACTCCGCATCGCCTCTCGTGATGCACGCCAAAGTCTTGGGCGCACCTTCACTGCCGTGATCCTTATCTCCCTGCCGATTATCATCGCGATCGGATCGCTGACGTTCTGGGATGTGACGACGTCCCAGCGCTACCAGGCCTCCTCCTGGCTGGGACACAACTCCGACTCCCAGGCCGTGACGCTGCGCCGTTCGACAACGGCTCTCGACCAGGACTTCACCGCGGACCGCCTCGCAAAGACGGCGTCGGATGACGATGTTGACGTCACTATGGAGACCCTCAGCGACTGGGCGCCGACCGGAGACCAGTTGGTCGCGGTTGACACGCTCTATCAGCTCCATATGACGGCACCGGATGGAACCGGGTACACGGTAGACAATGGCACGCAGACCGCCTCCTTGGACGCGCCGCGCGTCGAGGCAGGTAACAAGCACGGGTCTCTCCCCGCTCAGCATGCCGTGGTTTCCGACGACGTCGCCCGTGCCCTCGGCGTCGAGGCCGGAGACACGGTCGCGCTCTCCGTGACGGTGTCGAAACAACGCGCGGCGCAGTCCATCGAAGGCAGCGCTGTTATCGACGCGATCATCAAGGGTGAGGGGCGCGCAATCGTCGGCGACGGCACGCTCGACATTGATCGTTTAGCTGTCGCTGGACGCACGCAGACGGCCTGGTATGTGACGGGGCCTGTGCCCGTGACATGGGAGAAGATTCGCGAGCTCAATGCGTCCGGCTTCTCGGTCGTCTCGCGCCACGTACTCGCCAACCCGCCCGATGCCTCGGCGCTTCCTTCACAGATCGCCCAGTACGAGGTCCCTGAGGCCTTGCGCAACGCGAACCCGTGGCAATACCTGCTCCTGGTCGCGGGTGTTCTCCTGATCCTCACCGAGATGATCCTGCTCATCTCGCCGCTCTACACGGTCGCGCAACGCTCCGTGATGCGCACAGCTGCGATGATCGTTGCTAACGGCGGCGACCGCTCCGACGGGCGACGCCTCACAATCGCGCACGGTCTCATCATCGGCGCGTACTCAGCAGCCTTCTCAGTCGTGTTGTCTGCCTGCGCCATGCTGGGGATCGGACTGTGCTCCGGCCTTGGCCTCGGCATTGTGCCGCTGTGGCCGCTGGGCCTGTCCGCTCTCCTGCCCATTCTGCTGTCGCTGATGGCCTCGGTATCACCGGCGCATACCTCCTCCCACATCGACACCTCCGCGGTCATCGGCGGACGCTTCTGGGAGCCATCGCGTCTGGTGCGTCGCCGCATGATCTACCCGATTGCGCTGTTGACTGGCCTGCCGGTGCTGGGCGTCGCCGCATGGTACGGGTCGGTCCTTGCCCTCGTTGTCGGTATTGCTCTCCTCGAAATCGGCCTCATCGGCTCGATCCCCTACATCTTTACGTGTTGGCGGGTGCCCAAACGCCGCGCATCCATGAGTATGCGCCTGGCCCTGCGCGATGCTGTCCGCAACGGACACCGTACGTTCCCGGCCATGGCCTCGATCCTGACGACCGTGTTCGTCGCTTGTGCCCTCCTCATCACGCTTTCCTCGTCGAACGAGGCCGGCTGGAATTCGCGTCCGCACGTGGGCAAGCGTGGGCAGATCTTTGTGTCCACGGTCGACAAGACGGATTCGAATACCCGCTCGCGTGCGCTCATGAAGGCAGCGACGGAGGCCGTGAAGAACCAGCGCACCGTCACCTCATCCGCAGAACTCAGCGGCATGGCGTGGAACTCTGGTCCCGGTGGGCCGGTCACCATGGTTGAAGCGATTTCCCCGGACGGAAAGTCCACCTTCACGATGGCAGCCGACATGGGTACCATGGCGGAGCTGGACGTCGCCTACATCGTCGACGACGGTACCTACCTGCGCCAGGCCGGCTACCTGAACGAGAACGACATGGTGCGCGCGGTCGCGACGCTGAACTCGGGTGGCGTTCTCATTCCCGACAGGAAATACATTGACGGCGCGGGCCAGGTGAAGCTGCGCAGCCTCGATATGCAGGCGATTGCGGACGCAAAAGCCGCCGGCTTTTCTGACAACGAACTGCCGGACGCGCGCGTGATGGGCACGCAGATCTTCCCTGCATCACCGCTGACGCGCGTCAACGTCATGGTGCTCTCCCCGAGCGCCGCAGCATCCTTGGGCCTCAAGGCGGTGCCGCTCGGACAGCTCCTCTCGGTGGATGCGCCCGTGAGTACGGTGGATGCGCCCGCGTTCCAGGCGACCATCGCGCGTCAGGTTCCGGGCGCATCCGCCCAGGTCATCACGCCGACCATGCGTTCGCAGATCCTGCCCTACATTGCTGCCCTCATCGCTGTTGTCGCCGCGGCAGCGACGGTCGCCCTCGTCGTGGCTCTCTCGGCCTCGGACATGCGCCCTGACCTCGATACTCTCGATGCGATTGGCGCTGCCCCCGCGATGCGCCGTCACGTCACGACCTGGCAGGGCGTGGTCCTCGCGCTGAACGCGATTCCCACGGCGGTCCTCTCGGGTCTCGTCGTCGGTGTCCTCGCCGTCATCACGTTCGCCCGATCGGGCATCTTCCCGACTCTCACCACGCTGTGGCCGGTCGTGCCGTGGAGAGCACTGCTTGGCATGCTGATCGGCATGCCCTTGCTGTGTGCGCTCGTCGCCATCGTGCTCACGCCGCGCCACCAGAAGCGCATCCGCCGTATCAACTAGGCTCCGCGATGACTGACGCCCCCGAGACGGTTGTGATCCCGCCAGGTGCCTTGGCCTCGTCCTCCGTGCGCGTGGACACGTGGCTGTGGGCAACCCGCCAGCTCAAGTCGCGCTCCCAGGCCACGGCCGCCGTACGCGCCGGGCACGTGCGCGTTAACGGCGACCCCGTCAAGGCCGCCTACAAGCTGCACGTGGGCGACGAGGTGCGTCTGCGCATCGAGGGCTTTGATCGCGTCCTCGGCGTCGTGCTGCTGCTGGCCAAGCGCGTCTCCTACCCGCAGGCGCGCACCGCCTACGATGATCGCACGCCCGAGCGTCCGCGCGTTCACGTCCCCGTCGCCATGCGCGAGAAGGGCAGTGGGCGTCCGACGAAGAAGGAACGACGCGAACTCGACCGCCTGCGGGGCTACGACTCTCACGAGCACTACTGACCCTCTTTGACGAGGCCGTGGCTGAGCTGCGCGCGGTGGTTATGCATGAGGTCCCGCCGCCTGAGAGAGGCGACGGGACCGGGAACCAGTCGTATGAGTTCACTCGTCCGGGTAGAACGCGTCGGGGTACAGCTTGTAGTACGATCCCCATTTTTCGTCGTACGCGGTATCAAACTCGAAATCCGCCTTGCCTTCGCGGGGGACTGTGAACGTGTAGGCGTTAGGTTCGGTGTGGCCCACCTGAGTTGCGGCCGTGTCGTAGGTGACTGTGAAAACGAGGGTAACAGAGACGCTCGGATAGACGCTCAGGGCAGGCTTCTTATCTGCCAGAACCTCGATGGATCCGGTGCAGTGCGCCGCAGTCTTGTTGTCGTTCAGTGAGCACGTCTGATCGAATTTGAAGACATCTTCCGCGGTGTAGGTGGAGATCAGGTTCGCGATGGTGACCTTATTTGGGCACTCTGCGTCGATCGCTTGCCTGTACTCATCGGTGGCGGTGCGGTACTCGTTGTAGATCTCGCCCATGTCCGCGCGATTGTCAGCTCTCACGCTTGAACACCAGTTTGTGGTCTGCGTTGCCTTGGTCTGCGCTGCGATCTGCTTCGTCTGAGCTGTGAGGTCGCGTGCCTGATTGAGGCGAACACCTGACACAACACCGAGCGTGATTGTCGCACCCATGAGTGGGACGAGAAGGATGGCCATAGCGGCGTTGTAGATGGATAGCTTCTTGTTCTTGGGGGGTGTGCCCGAGGAGGTGGGCTGATTGTGACTCACTTCGCTGCCTCCTTCGCCTTCTCAAGATCACTGTTCGCATTGTCGAAGCTTTGTTGAGCCTGTTTGTACTCGCTGGTCGCGGACATGTACATCCGGCCCGTCAGGGCCAGGCCAGCGCTGAATCCGATGACGAGGAGCGTTGTGATGATCGCCGTGATGATCTGGTTCTTTGGGATCTGAATGGTTGGCCCGTCGGAGTACCTGGGCGACTTCTTGGGCGGCTGCACGGGCGCAACGGCGGGGTGAGTGGGGACATCGGGAGCAGGATGAAGTCCGTCGGGTTCTTCTCCCGGGCGTACGATACGACCGGTGACCGGATCGACAGTACCGGTGATGGACTGGGCGGCGGTGAAGGGATGGGCAGTGGTCCCCGTGACGGGGCGGGCAATAGAGCCTGTGAAGCGGTCAATGTGGCCGGTTGTAGCGTGTGCGATGGTGCCGGTAATGGGGTCGATGGGACCCGTGGTAGGCGGAGGTACCGAGCCGGTGACGGGACCGTTGCTGGCCCGCTCGTCTGCGATGTAGTTCTCTGTCCAGTCCGAACCGTTCCACCAGCGCAGCCGTGGGGTTCCGTCTGGGTCTGGGTACCAGCCTTCGATGGGGTTGTTCACAGGAGGCTCCTTTCGTGGTATCCCGCCATCGGTGAGGATGGCTGGAATGAGTCGGCGAGGCCGACGTCCGGACTCATCAGTGTTACATGTCCGAGGGCCACCATGCTGTCATCGTGGCCCCGCACTCTGTATTGCCTGTCATGTTGGGATCGTAGGGGACTGTCACGGAAAAGGTGAGCGGCGTTCCGGGTGTCAGCGTCGCTGTCGTGGTCCCCTGGTAGGGGGACGTTGGGTTGAAGCTCTTGTTTTTCTCCGTGGTGTAACCGATGATGGCCACGTTCAGGGGACCAAACATCGTAATGGTACTCGACTGCTTGACAGCGAGGGTGCCTTTGATCGTCGTGGTGACCTTATTGGCTGTGCACTCAGTCATGGTGATCGTAAAGTCGGCGTTGGACAGGGTGCGCTGCGCGTTTGCCAGTGCTTCTTTGTTTGAGCATTGAGAATGGATCGAGTCTTTGACGGCTTGTGTCGAGGAGTCGTACGTCTTGATGATGTCGCGCATCGATGAGACGTTTCCGCGCGTGACCGAATCGCACCAGGCGGCGGCGCTGGCGTCTACGTTCACGGAATCAAGGCGCGTTTTGGCGTCTTTGATGGCCCGGTTGATGGACGCCTTATCGGACTGGGCCTGTTCGGCCTGGGATGTGAAGGTCTCTGCCGCGTGTGTGCGCCACACGTTGATTCCGCCGACGGCGGCGGACAGGGCGATGAAGATGACGGCCAGGATGGCGCCTGCGACGGTTGTGGCGCGCAGGGGAGCGGGGGCGGTGCTCACTGCTGGGCCTCCTCGATCTGGCGGTTGATGTCGTCGAGCGTGGATTGAGCCCGGTCGCGTTCCTCTTGTGCGTGCCGTGCTTTCTCCTTGGCATCCTCGTAGATCGCGTTGGAGTCGCCCAGGTGGGACCACGTGAACACGAGGACGCCGATGAAAGCGATGACCAAGATCCAGGAGGCGGCGCAGGCCAGCGCCCAGTGAGCGGTGGTGTGCTTCTTGGGGGCGTCCTGGGTGCTGGTCGCGCTGGTGCTCTCCATCGACGAGGCCGGGGTGGCCTCGGCAGTTAGGGTGGGCCTGGGGGAGGGTGCTGAGTCAGTTTCCGTCGTGGGGGAGGGGGTGGCCCCTCGTTTGGCGGTGAGCGGGGGGTGAGCCTTGGTGTCCCGAGGAGCCGAGGCCTCGGCCCTGAGCGCGGGGGCGGCGGCGGTCCGCGCGCCCAGGCGTTGCCTGCCTCGGGGCGCTACGGCCTCGTTGTGGGCGGGAAAGCGAGGTTTACTGACCGACTGGTTCTGTATCGCGTAGGGCATGACGTAGTTGGTCCACGAATGGCCGTTCCACCAGCGCAAATGGGGGGTGCCGCTCGGGTCTGGATACCAGCCTTGCGCGGGCTCGCTCATCGTTGTTGCCTTCCCGTTACGAATAAAACTATTCCCTTGGTCAGGAAGTTTAGCCGTAGGAGGGATGGCGGGCAACTATCCGGTTAGATTCCCGTCGGCCAGAAACCTGTCGCAGCCGTGTAACAGTCAGCGCCCTCCAGGCCTGGGTTGGGGATGGTCACGCTGTAGGTGGTAGTTCCGCCCGACGGAATCGTGACGGTCGTCTGACCGAGTGCCTTATCTCTAATGGTAGGTTTGCCATTCTTCTTCATATAGACACTGACTGTCAGATCAATATCGCCCACGTCAGACAGGGGCTGATAGTCGAACCACACATCACCCGAAAACGTCACAGTGTCGTCGGAGATTTCGCAGGTATCCGTCGAGCCGACAAACTGGCGAGGAGCCGACGCGAGAGCGTCGACGAATTCCTTCTTCTTGGGGCAGTACTCGGTGATCGCGTCGAGCTGAGCCGTCGGCTTCATACTGAGTTCGCTTGCCTTCTCCTGCAGCAGAGAAACGCTCGAGTAGGCGGGGGTGAACTCGTCGCACCAAATCTGAGCCGCCTTGTCGGATTTCGCGTTGTTGATCTCGTTGCGTACGTTCGCGGTCTCGGTCTCGGCATCCTTCTTCTGCGTCCGCAGGTTATTGGCGTCGGTGCGTGTTTGCTCCGCCTTGGCACTCTGAGAGTAGCTGGCGTAGCCCAGGGCAGCGGTCGTCACGAGTAGACATGCGGCGAGGAATGCGCCGACGAGCGTCAGGATCCTGTAGGTGCCCGGCGAGGACTCTGCGGGCTTGTTCGTTGCGGCGGGCGTGGTCACTTCTGCGTCTCCTCAAGGTCCTTCTTCGCCTTGTCGAGGCCTGACTGCGCCTCGTTGTACTCACTTTGTGCACTGGCGTGCTCGGATTCCGCGTCGGCAAGCTCCTTGCTTGCGCGTGTGAAGGCCATGCCGGCGTACACGGCGGACGCGGCGAAGAGAACGACCGCGATCCATGCAGCGACCAAGCCGATGAACCAGCCACTCCCGGTTCGGGGATTGTTTTCCTGCTCGTCGTCTGCCTCGTTCGCTGAGTCCTCGGAGTTTGAGAAGACCGGCGTGATGCCGGTGTTCTGATAGGGATTGGAGTGAACCTTCGGTGCTTGCTGGGAGGAAGGAAAGCGGGGCGAACTCATGCCTTGCTGGGTGGGCGTTGCCTGGGGGCAGGATGCGCCCTGGGCCTGGGGGGCACCCTGCTGCATGGCGGCGTTGTACGGCAGAGGTACCCCACGCATGGGCGCGGGCGTGCCCTGCTGAGGCTGAGTGCCGGGCATGGGAAGGTACTGATCGGTCCAGATGCCGCCGTTCCACCAGCGCAGACGCGGGCTACCAGCGGGGTCTGGGTACCATCCGGGAACTGGTTGAGACATGACCATCCTTTCGGTTACTGAGTGCAGTCTATACCTAACGCGTGAGCCTTATAACGCGCGTATCGCACAGGTCGTGACGCCTGGTATTGCGCGTGACAGGTACCCTGAAAGGTATGGCTGCTCTCTTCTCGTCCTCACCCTTGCTCGCGCTTTTTCTCGTTGTCGCGTTGGGTGCGGCGATCGGAGCGATACGTATCGGCCCCCTGCGTTTTGGTGCGGCGGGAGCGCTCTTTGTTGGCCTCGCAGTCTCGGCTCTGCATCCCGAGGTTGTCAGTAACCACATGTCGATCGTCCAGCCGATGGGTCTGGCGTTCTTTGTCTATTGCGTCGGTATTTCCGCGGGCGCGACATTCTTCCAGAATTTGCGTAAGCAGACGAACCTCCTCGCCCTCACGACGATCGTGTGTGTCGTGGGCGTGCTCATTGCCCTCGTTGGTGGTCGCCTCCTCGGCCTGTCTTCGGGCCTGACCTCGGGCCTCTTCACGGGTGCGCTGACGGCCGCTCCCGCCCTCGATACGGCCACCCGCCTCACGGGGGACCCGAACGCGGCGGTCGGATACGCCTTCGGCTATCCGGTGGGTGTCATCGGCGGCATCCTCATCGTGACGATCACCGTGACGAGGAAGTGGGTCGGCCCCAAGGACACGCCTTCCCTCGCGGGGTCCTCCCTGGAGGCCGTGAGTATTCGCGTGTCCAAGCACATCAACACGCGCGACATCGACGCGTGGCGCGACCAGCGCGTGCGCCTGTCCTACCTGCGTCGTGACGGGCGCACCCGCGTCACCGCTCCCGGCGAGGACCTGTTGCCGGGCGATCACGTCGTCATGGTCGGGGACCCCGAGTCCATCAAGGAGACGGCGCCACTCGTCGGCGAGATCCTCGACCACAACCTCGAGGACGACCGTTCCGACCTCGCCTTCGAGCGCATCGTCGTGTCCAACCCCGACGTCGCCGGCCGCAGCGTCTGCGAACTCAATGTCACCAAGCGCTTCGGTGCCGTCATCACGCGCGTGCGCCGAGGCGACCTGGACCTCCTGGCCCGCGACGACCTCGACCTGCAGCTCGGCGACCACGTCGCCGTCGTCGTCCCCACGGACGAACTCGACGACATCGCCGAGTGGCTCGGTGACTCCGAGCGTCGCGTCGCCGAGGTCGACGGCATGGCATTCGGCATCGGCCTCGTTCTCGGTCTGCTCCTGGGCATTGTGTCCTTCCCCCTGCCGGGCGGCCAGGGGTTCCAACTCGGTGCCGCCGCGGGTCCGCTGATCGTCGGCATGCTCCTCGGTGCCCTGCGTCGCACCGGACCGCTCGTATGGACCCTGCCCGCCGCCGCGAACCTGACGATCCGCCAGATCGGCCTCATGCTCTTCCTCGCGGCTCTCGGACTGAATGCCGGCCCTCAGTTCGCGAGCCTGCTCGGTAGTCCCGACGGTTGGCGCGCCGCCCTTCTCGCCGCCGTCATGGTCGTTGTGTGCTGCGGTATCCAGGCCATCGGCGCGAAGTTCATCGGCCTGTCCTCCGCGCGCGCCGCCGGCGGCATCGCGGGCTTCCTCGGCCAGCCGGCAGTCCTGCAGGCCGCCGAGGCCCGCGTCACCGACGAGCGCATCGAGGCCGCCTACGCGACCCTCTTCGCGTTCGCGATTATCGTCAAGATCCTGCTCCTGCCGCTCATCACCTCCTTCCTGTGAGCGCCGTAGACTAGGGCCATGGCTACCCCCGACTTCGTCCTCGAGCTGCGCCGACACGTCGGCCATGCACCCCTGTGGATGCCCGGCACGACCGTCGTTATCGCACGCCCCGCTCCGGGATGTGCACCCATCGATTGGGAGCGACCCATCGCGCCCGAGGCCGTCGAAATCCTATGCGTGCGTCGCTCCGATAACGGCACTTGGACGCCGGTGACGGGTATCGTTGATCCGGGCGAGGAACCCGCCGTCGCAGCCGCCCGCGAGGCGTTGGAGGAAGCCGACGTGCGCATCGAGGTGCGCCGCCTCCTTTCCGTCGAAGTCGTCGGCCCCGTCACCTACGACAATGGCGACGTCACCACCTACCTGGACGTCGCCTTCGCCGCGCAGTGGGTGAGCGGCGAGCCCACCCCCGCCGACGGCGAAAATAGCGAGACCGCGTTCTTCCGCGGCGACCAGCTCCCGCCCATGAACGACCGCTTCCGCCGCGCCGTCGCCAAGGCGTTGAGCGCCCGCCCCGAGGCCGACTTTCTCACCGTTTGAGGCCGCGTGACCTGCGGGCGTGCCCCGGCCTCGTTCCTGCAGCCGCAAAACTTCTTGTCTTTGTGTCAAACCCCTTGCGGGACTGAAGTCCTAGTGGTGGAATGGGGGTATGGATACTCCTAGCAAGATTGCATACTCCGTCACCGCCGACTCCACGGGCGGCCGCGCCGGCACCTCCTCCGTCCCCGCGCTCGGCATCACCCACATCATGCGCGCCCCCAAGGAACTGGGCGGCCCCGGCGACGGAGCCAACCCCGAAGCCCTCTTCGCCATGGGCTACGGTGCCTGCTTCCAAGGCGCCATGGGCCTGGCCGCCAAGGAACTGGGCATCGACACCAAGGACTCTGTCGTGCGCACCACCATCGGCCTGGGCCCCGAGGGTGACTCCTTCGCCCTGACCGCCGACATCAAGGTCTTTATCCCCGGCGTCGAACTCGACCGTGCCCAGGCCCTCGTCGACCGCGCCCACCAGCTGTGCCCCTACTCCAAGGCCACGCGCGGCAACGTGCCCGTCACCGCCACCGCCGTCGCCACCCTCTGAGGACATCCGATAGACAAAAGAACCCCAGCCTCGCCAATTGATGGACGAGGCTGGGGTTTCTTCATGCGCTCAGGCGTGCCCGTGCGTCAGACACGACCGGGGCTTGCCGCGCGCACGGCGTCGCCCTTCGGGTTTGCCGAGCGCGGGCGATCCCGGGCGCTCAGGCACCGCTGGGGGTGCCGCGCGCACGGCGTCGCCCTTCGGGTTTGCCGGGCGCGGGCGATCCGGGCGCTCAGGCGCCGCGCCAGTACGCCTCCAGCGCCTTCGACAGCGTCAGCAGGTCATCGATGTGGCTCATCTCGCGCGCCGAGTGCATCGACAGCAGGCCCACGCCCACATCCACCGTCAGGATCCCCAGACGCGTCGCCGTGATCGGGCCGATCGTCGTGCCGCACGGCATCGCGTTGTTGCCCACGAAACTCTGCGAAGGCACACCCGCCGCCGCGCACGCCCGATTCCACAAGGCAATGCCCTCGCCATCCGTCGCGTAACGCTGCTTCGAATTGATCTTAATGACCGGGCCACGCCCCATCACCGGGCGGTTATCCGGATCATGATGGCCCGCGTAGTTCGGATGCACCGAATGCGCCGCGTCTGCACTCACGCACGACGAAGCCGCCAGCATCCGCTCGAAGCCATCCTCATCGCGGCCCAGTGCTGTCGCCGTGCGGCGCAACACCGTCTCCAAGATCGGGCCGGCCGCACCCGTGCGCGAACCCGACCCCACCTCCTCGTGATCGAAGCACATAAACACCGTGACGTCGCCGCCCGCGGGCACATCCTCCGCGGCGAGGTGCTCCAGGGCCACCAGGCCCGGGTGCACGCTCGACAGATTATCCTGGCGCGAGGCCGCGATGAACTGGCCCTTGTCGCCGAAGAAACCCGGCCCCTGGCTGGGGGTCAGGATCAGGTCGAAGGCCGCGATCTGCGAGGCGTTGTCCAGGCCCGCCGTGCGCGCCACGTACTCCAGCACGTTGCCGTACGGGTTATCCACCGTCCACACCGGATGCAGGTGCTTCTGCGGATCAAGCTTCAGGCCGAGCGGGTTCACGTCGCGATCCAGGTGAATAGCCAGCTGCGGGATACGCGCAATCGGGCCAGTACGCGCCAGAACAACCTCGCCGCTGGTCAGAATTAGGCGGCCCGCCAGCGTCAGCTCGCGATCCAGCCACGAGTTCCACATCATGCCGCCGTACACCTCGACGTCAATCTGGCCCCAGCCGTCCGGCGTCGTCGACTGCACCGACGGCTTCACCGAAAACGCCGGCGAATCCGTGTGCGCGCCCACAATGCGGAAGCCCGCGTCCTCGGCGACTGTTTCGGGCACGAACCACGCGGCCACCGCGCCACCGCGCACCATCACGTGGCCGCCCGGGGACGCGTCCCACGCGCCCTTCTCGTCGACGCGCGTAAACCCAGCGTCGACCAGGCGCTGAGCCACGACCTCGGCCGCGTGATAGGGGGTGGGAGAATCAAGAAGGAAATGCTGATAGTCCACCGCGTTCGCATGGACCTCATCCAATTCAAGCTGTGCCATGCCTCCCATGGTAGAACTCTCGGCGGGGCGCGGCCTACGATTGACACATGAGTGAGATCCCCGCATACACCCTGAACGATGGCCTGGATGTTCCCGTGATCGCGCTGGGAACCTACAACCTGCGCGGCGCCTCGGGCGTGGCCTCCATGGTGTCCGGCATCGAGGCCGGGTATCGCATGCTGGACAGCGCCTTCAACTACGAAAACGAGGGCGCCCTCGGTGCCGCCGTCCGCCGCTGCGGCGTTCCCCGCGAGGACCTGCGCCTCGTCTCCAAGCTCCCCGGGCGCCACCAGCGCTACGACGAGGCCGTCTACACCGTCGAAGAATCCCTCATGCGCGCCGGCCTGGACTACTGGGACATGTACCTCATCCACTGGCCCAACCCCAAGCGAGGCCTCTACGTCGAAGCATTCCAGGCCCTGCTGGACGCGCGCGACCGCGGCCTGATCCGCTCCGTCGGCGTGTGCAACTTCCTGCCCGAACACCTCGACCGCGTGCACGCCGAGACCGGCGAGTACCCCAGCGTCAACCAGATCGAACTGCACCCCTACTTCCCGCAGGCCTCGGCGCTGGCCTACCACGAGCAGATCGGCGTGCGCACCGAGTCGTGGAGCCCGCTGGGGCGCAAGTGGCGCATCGTCGAAGACCCCGCGATCATTGCCTTGGCCGCCGAGGCGGGCGTGTCCCCTTCGCGCCTCATCCTGCGCTGGCACTACCAGCTCGGCACCCTGCCCCTGCCCAAGTCCGGTAACCCTGAGCGCCAGCGCGAGAGCCTCGACATCTTTTCCTTCTCACTGTCTTCTGAACAAATGGCGGCGATCAGCGCGCTCGGGCGCCCCGGCGGCCGCCAGGCCGACCAGAACCCGGAGTACTACGAGGAGTTCTGACTTCTGGGCGGCGCTTGCGGTGCCGCTGGTGTTCCGGGCACCGTCGGGCCCGGCCACCGCCCACGGGCACCGTGGCCTGCCCGCAGGCCCCGCGGTGGCCTCCAACCGGGCACGGACATCGGGATCCGCGAATGAGCTTGTTGCTCGGGGTATTGTGCCGCACGGGGAGGCATTGCGCCGTCTAGCTGCTAGTGCATTGCTTCCTGAACTAGTAGTGGGGTTAAGAGCTGCTGCGTACGTGGATAGGTTGTTGCTTCATGGATAGGTTATGACCGCGCGGATAGCTTATTAGCCTATCCGCATCGTCATAACCTATCCGCATCGTCGGCTGCCAGGTCATGCCGCCGCCCACGGGCGTGAGGAATAGGGCGTGGGTCTACGGGTTGCGCGCTCATCGCCTCAAACAAAGCGCCCGCCCTCACGTCATGCGGGGCGGGCGACGACAGTGACGGCAAGCATTGCTAGCGTCACATGTGAGGCAAACAGTGAAAGCGCGAGCTTACTTCTGCTTGAGGGTCACGCGGTATACGTTGGTCTCGCGCAGCTGGAAGCCGGCACGCTGGTAGAGGCGGTTCGCGGCCTCACGCGAGGGACGCGACGTCAGATCGACGGTGCGCGCACCAACATTCTTCGCGTGCTCGACGGCTGCCTCCACGAGGGCGAAACCGGCACCCTGACCGCGTGCGGCCTCGTCGACGACGACGTCCTCCACCCACGCGCGCACGCCGGTGGGGATCTCGAAGGCCACCAGGGACAGCATGCCGAGAATCGGGCGGTTGCCCTGGGCATCCGCCTCGTCCGGGCGGAATACGAACAGGTGCACGCTGTCCTGGGAGAGGAAGCGCTGCACGTCGGCCTCGCTCATGGGGGCGGCGGAGCGGGACAGCTGGGGGATCAGACGCCCCATGGCCTCGTGGATTTCGGGCGTGGCGGCGGTGATGAGTTCGACGGTCATGTTTCTCCTAACGGTTGGTCCAATTGTAGCGGTAAGGGGCGGTGAACCCGAGCGCTTGGGTGGTGCGTGGGATGAGTAATTGCGGACGCGTGACGTATAGTCCACACTTATGTTCTATGGAAACTAATGCTGCCCTGATGGACGTCATCCGCCTCGAAGGTCCCTGCGAGATCGGCGAGATGACGGTCTCGCAGCTCCCCGTCCCGCAGGTGAGGGACGGCTGGATGCGCGTGCGCGTCGAAGCTTTTGGCATCAACGAGTCTGAGTCCCACTCGCGCCGGGGCCTCTCCGATCCGGATTTCACGTATCCGCGGGTCCTTGGGATCGAGGGTGTCGGAGTCGTTGATGAGGTTGCGCCCGGCAGTGTCTTCCAGCCCGGCCAGCAGGCCGCCTTCATGATGGGCGGTCTTGGACGCGAGTATGACGGCTCCTACGCGCACTACACCCTGATTCCCGAGCGTATCGCGATTCCCTTCACGTCCGACCTTGACTGGGCGACGATCGGTGCGATCCCCGAGATGACGCAGACTGCGTACGGCTCGCTCGTCCATGCGATGCGCGCCCGGAGTGGCGACACGATTCTTGTGCGCGGTGGAACCTCGACGGTCGGCCTGATGGCAGTGCGATTGGGTGTGCGCATGGGGATGACGGTGATTGCGACGACGCGCCGCGAGTCTGCCCGTCCGGTCCTGAACGAGGCCGGGGCCGCCCACGTGGTCATCGACGACGGGCGGATTGAGGAGAAGGTGCGCGCTCTCGCTCCGGGTGGTGTGGATGCGGCGCTGGAGCTTGTGGGTATCCCGGTGCTCGGCGATACTCTGCGCTGCGTGCGCCCCGGCGGCATGGTGTCGTTCACGGGGTCGCTGACGGACGTGTGGTCGATGAAGGACTTCTCGCCTTTCGGCCTGATCCCCTCGACCGTGGGCCTCACGGTCTATCACGGCCAGGCCTGGGATCTGCCGGCGTCCGTCTTGCAGGAGGTGCTCGACGCGGTGAAGGCTGGTGAGATGAGTGTGCCGATTGCGAGGGTTTTCCACGGCCTGGAGCAGGTGCCTGACGCGCACCGCGCGCTCGACTCCCATGCGCTGCCCGGCAAGAACGTCGTGGTGTTGGGCTGAGGCCTTCGGGTGGTACTCGACCTACGCGCGTTCGAGGAGGAGGGCGACCTCGGCGTGCCTTGAGGCAATGGCATTGATGTCATCGGTTCAGCCGAAAATATCGTGGGCGAAAACCGTATGACCGAAAAAGCCATACTTTTCTGCTTTTGAAACCACAAAACAGGAATTTGCATGAGAGTCGACACGCCGATGAGACGCTTCGGCTCTCTTTGCTATATCACCACTTCAATTCGCCATCCACGCCCATCGGTCTGGTCAAGAGGTAAAGCCGCACAGGTATCCGGGTATTCCGTTCACCTGCAGGAATAAATCCAGATGTGGATCATGCGGCATCGATCTCACGTGGTTTCTTGTTTTTTCGATTCACAATATGTGGTAGGAAGGTCACCTCGCACCCTGCCAGAATAACTGCAAACATGTTAATCGGCGGATAAATAAAGATCGCCAGAACAATGCCAATCGTCTTAATGCTCAGGTCAGCCGCAACGATTTTCCGGTTACTATAGTCCAACGCGCTCGTCGAACCATTAGCCCTTGCGACCGCTCGCGCAAGCTCCATGTTGGATAGTGAAACACAAATCACCACCGCGCTGTAAAACATCTGTGCAAAAAGGCTTGTGAAGTGATTGCTCACAAAGTCTGTCACATACGGGAAGAAAGAGGCAAAAAACAGCATGATGATGCTCCACCAGATCACCTTGTTGTCTATCTTCTCGATCCTGTGCCAATGGTTATGCATATTCACCCACATAGCGCCAAGCCAGAAGAAGGAAATCGTATAGGAGAAGAAATGCGACCTGAGTGCCCAAAGCGATGCCCAGTCAGCTGTCTCCGGCTTCTCAAGTTCCAGCACCAATATTGTCATGATGATCGCCAATATCGCATCCGTAAATGCAGTGAGTCTTTCTTTGCTCATTTTTCAGGAGCCCCTTTCTTCTTCGCATATGCAAGCTGGATGTCGTAGCCCAGCTTATCGAGCATATCAACAAAGACCTTATTGATGATGCCCTCTTTCTTGTTTATCGGCCTACTAATATACGGTGTGGAGGTGCCAACCATCTGCGCCAGCTGTGTCTGTGTGACATCTTCTTCCAGACATTTTACTGGCTTTTCAGTGTTGAGTGTGGGTGGAGGCGTCTAGGCTTCCTGCGATGAGGAGCATTCGAAGTAGGCGTCGAGTACGCTGGTCGCGTCTTGGAGTTGATCGTCGATGGCGTTCTTGCTGTCCCTGGAGGGGATCCAGCGTCGCGATCTGGATACCGGAGCGAAACTGTTCGCCGCGGTCGGCCAGCCAGTTCTCATGCACGGTGCCAGACCTGCCTGGGACCAGGTCCACTCAAGCAGGCCGTGGGGTGATCCTCCCCTCGTGTCAGGTCTACGATGCCGGTGAGCTCACGGGCCCCGTCGGTGTCGGTCCTGGTGGTACCGCACGCCTCTCATTGATCCCCAGCACCCGAACCTCCGCAAAACGGGCGGGGTCATCAGATGCGGCTTGCAGGCACGGCTTGATGTGGGGCCACACGGTCTTCCGCGTAGTTGCGAGTTGTCGGGCCAGGCCAGCGATGGTGGCTCCTTCGAAGCGCAACTGTCGGATCGTCCGGGTCCCCAGACGCGCCCGGGGTGCGCACATTCGCTCGTCATGTTCCAGGAATGTCACTGTCTGGCAGGTGTGTTCTCGGCACATCCAGCGTCGCTTAAACCACCGGAACCTTGCCGGGGCCTCGGCTCAGGGCGCTTCGATCACCTCCACCACCATACGACCGTGGCCTTGTGCGATTCAGCCCGCAACCCGGGTACCCGCCAGCGGGTTGCACGACTCAACATCGAGTACCAGAGCATCTGGGGTGCGAACCGCGCTCATCGCCCTCCAAAACGACGAGCAGATCGCACCGATCACAACGATCAAGCGACACACAGCAGCAGGTAGGGTGAGACACCACCCGAGGTCCTGTGAAGATCACGGGGGTTGAAGTCCGCTCATCATCAAGGACCTCAACCTCTACCCGCAACCCCTGCACAACACCCGCTCACCCACACTCAACTCGGAAGAGCCCCTTGACCGCCTCCCGGAGGGTCGTGCGGTCTTGCATAGGAGTCGCTCCCAACCTCTACTGTCGACAGTATGAAGATAGACATTTTCAAAAGTCGGTTGCGTGTTGCCATCACAGCAACAGCTCTATGCGCGCTGACCGCATGTAGTGCGATTTCGGGACAAAGCAGCGGCTCGGCTGGTGCCGTAAACGCAACGACGCCGTCTGTGGGCTCGAATACAAACGTGAATAAATCGTTGGTTGTCTATTTTTCCCGAGCGGGAGAGAATTACTGGGACGGGGATCGGAAGAACCTAAAGAAGGGCAATACTGCCGTACTTGCTGAGGAAATAGCAAAGCAGACTGGCGCTGATGTGTATGAGATTGTCGCTGCTGATCCCTACTCAGATGACTATGGCGCAACAGTTGCCCGGAATGTGCGCGAGGAAGACGACGATTCTCGCCCCGCAATTGCTCATACCCTGCCGGATCTGTCTCGATATCAGGTGGTCTACCTTGGCTCTCCGGTGTGGAACTCGACCATGCCGATGATCATGAAGACATTCGTTGAGCAAGCCAAGTGGCAAGGTCAGCAAGTTCGCCCCTTTGTTACCTACGCGGTCAGCGGCATGGCAGGTATCGATGAAGAGTATCAGCGTCTCCTGCCTGACCTTAGCGTCACTCAGGGGCTTGCGGTGCGTGGCGAAGATGTAGCGATCGACCCGGACGCGGCCGAACCTGAAGTAACCCCCGAAACAAGCCAAATTGTTAACCAGTGGGTGAATACCTTGAGTGTTCAACCTAGGTGAATGCGGCGTCACATCTTACGAAGCAGGCAATAATAGTGGCTCTGCAGAGTTGAGTGAGGGGGGAGGCATCTAGGCCTCCTGTGATGGGGAGCATTCGGGTTTGGCAATTGGTGGGGGGCAGTGTTAGAGGGTGTCAGCAATTTGAGTGGTAGCAGTGCTGTTGGAGGGGCTGGTTGTCAGTTGTTGTCCGATCTTGAGTGTTGAGGATCGTGCGGCGATTATGGTGGGGTTGGAGGCTGGCTTGTTCCAGGTGTGTATCGCTCGCTCGATTGGGCGTAGTCCCTCGGTGGTGTGCCGTGAGATCGCCCGCCACCGGGGTCCTGGCGGAGTGTACCGCCAGGCCCAGGACGCCGGGAGAGCGGCGCAGGCGGCCAGGCGCCGCCCTAAGAAGCGGCTCCTGGACCGCGATGGGGTTCTTCGCCGCTGCGTGGTCTCCGATTTGTCCCAGAGGCGCACGCCCCGCCAGATCAGCGGGCGCCTGAGCGAAGCGTCCCTTATACCTGACACAGAGAAGGAAACAGAGGAACAATCTATGACAGAACACTATACAACGAATACAAAAATCGAAGATGTGATAAACGATCCCGTTTTTGGTGATTACGGCAGACTGATTTTTCCGGTGCACTCCGGCTATTATGACGGTAGCACACTCGGCAATCTGTCGCTTACCTGGTACAACTACATAGATTCCGATAAGACAGTGGAGATCTGCAATTACATCAGAAATCAGGCGGAAAACGGGTACACCATCTTTTATGACATTTATACGGAAGAGGAAAAGGCTGCAGATCCGGCGAAAAGAGATACGGGTTTGTTCTTCTTTAAGGGAAATCCTGGCACAAAGTTCGCTATCGTAAACGCCGGCGGCGGTTTTGCCTACGTTGGTGCGATGCATGACAGCTTTCCCCATGCGTTGGAACTTTCCAAGATGGGATACAATGCCTTTGCGCTGATTTATCGTCCCGGCGCACAGACGGCCTGCGAGGATCTTTCGAGAGCGATCGACTTTATCTCCCGGCATACAGATGAACTTCAGGTTGATGCGGATGGCTACTCTCTTTGGGGAGGATCAGCAGGCGGAAGAATGGCAGACTGGGTAGGAACATACGGTACGGAGTATTTTGGAGAGAAAGCCTATCCGCATCCTGCGGCTGTCATCGTAAATTACACCGGACTTTCGGAAGTGACAGGCTACGAGCCACCGACTTACAGCGCCGTAGGGACAAGCGACGGTATCGCAAGCTGGCGGACAATGAAATCAAGACTGGATACCATGTCTGAGATGGGCATTCCCACGGAGTTCCATTCCTACGACGGGCTGCCACATGGATTCGGACTTGGAACAGGAACTGTTGCCGAGGGATGGATCGATGATGCTGTGGCATTTTGGGAAGACCAGATGTGACACAGAAGAAAGCGAGGAATTCTAAATATGAAAAAGCAAACAGCAGGCAGAGAACATTTGGGAGAACTGGCTCCTAAATTCGCCGAATTAAATGACGGCGTCCTTTTGGAGAGTTATGGTAGCGGGAATCACAGCTGTCGCTCCGTGACCGCAGTATGATCACGATTGCGGCACTCTTTTCCGCAGGGCTGTACCCGTAGCTGAAAAGCCATCTGATCCTTTGAAGGACCATATTCCTGCAAATGTGAAGCATTAGCACGGTGCGGCAAAGGACAGCTGGTTCCAGCATATCGCACAGGAAATTTGGCTCTTCCGAGTTGAGTGTGGGTGACTGGGTATTGAGCGGGCGTCCGGCATTCGCCGATTCGGCGATACGGAACTCGAGGCGCTTCGGGTCATCGAATGCCTAAAGAAGGTGGGGATGGAGATCAAGGACATCCGACTGTTCATGGAATGGTGCGCCGAGGGCCCATCAATATACCCCAAGCGCAAGGCAATGTTCGAGGAGCGGAAGGCCCACATGGAGTCGGAGATCGCCAACATGAACCGCGCGCTGGACATGTTGAAGTTCAAATGCTGGTACTACGAGCAAGCGATTCAAGATGGCAGTGAGGATAGGCTGGATGCGCTGTTTCCCGATGATTTGCCAGAAGAAATCAAAGACGCCTACGAAAACGCACACGCTCGATAAAGCCGTTCGCTACCCATGGTACTCAGGCAAGGAGCTCTTTCCGGGCAGAACAAAAAAGAAAGCCTCCGAACCAGAAGTTCCGGAGGCTTTCTTTTTCGTTATTTCGCTGGTGGCTTTGCTCTATAGCGATGGCGAAACAGCGACAGGTGGTACTCGGCGGCACCAAAACGCGAGTTCAGAAGCGAGTTCCCGCTATTCCCACTCCTGCTATTCACATGATTTATGGTGTTGACATCACAAGCCCTAGCATTGAGGTCGAAACGACCTTCGCAATCAACTGTGACAAATTGTCACAGTAGCTCTGAGATGGGAACACTTTTCAAAAAATGAGAAATTATCACGTGCATGCCGAGTACGAAGACACTCTGACTATATCTTACTAGCCAGATCGGCAGCCTCTCTCGCATTGGTTGCCATGCCCATGTACTCCATGCCGTAGAGCCCGGCGAAGCGGCTCACGGTGGACTCGGCGCGTTCCAGCATCGCGGGTGTTGGAGCTGATCCCTGGAAGGTGAAGAAGAGCCGTTTCCCCGCCATGCTGCCTGCGTCCACGGGGCCGTAGAAGCGGTCGAGCAGGTTGCGGATCATGCCCGAGAGGTCATGCCAGTAGACGGGCGAGCCGAGCACGATGGTGTCGGCCTGCTTGAAGCGGGCCAGCACCTGATCGAACTCGTCGTCGTCGAAGTGCTGCCCGTGGTCGTAGACCTTGTGGTCTGCGAGATCTATCTGGTCGAAATCATGACCGGCGAGGAGCCTTTGCCCAAGGGCGGAGGTGTTCCCGCCCTTCTCGCCGCCGTTGATGAAAAGGATGCTCATATCACTCACTCCTTAGAGGTTGCTTCCGAAGAACTCGATGAGCTTGCCCACAGCCTGGGAAACATAATCCGGCTTCCAATAGGTCTGGATGTGGGTCGCGCCCGGGATCTCGAAGATCTCGCGCACGGGAGCGTTCACGGCCGCCTCGTAGCAGTCGATGGTCATGTACCCCGTATCGGCATGGCTTCCCATCATCATGAGCAGCGGTACATTGATGAGCTCGGCCCCTTGGCGCGCATCCCATGCGGCGAGTTTCATGAGGCTCGACAGCGTGTAGCTGAAGGTGCTGCCCTCATGCGCCGCGTCGCGACCGTAATAGTAGTAGCCCTCGCGGTAGAGGTCGTAGGGCATGGCGTCTGCCTGCTCGGGTGTTGCGGTCTCGCACATGTTGGGAGTGAGCGCGGCGTCCTTACCGTCGGCCTCGTCCTGGCGAGCCTTGCATGCGGAGGCCAGACGCTCCTGGATGGAGTCGACCTGGCTTCCACGAAAGCCCTCGCGGCGCACCTCGCCGGAATTGAACAGCGACAACGTCGCCACGGCCTTGAGGCGCTTGTCGGTCTGCGCTGCCTTGAAGGTGTATCCGCCGCCTCCGCAGATGCCGAGCGCCGCCACGCGCTCGCGGTCGACTCCCGGGAACTGCATGATGATGTCGGTGGCGCGGAAGATGTCCTCCACGCGGTTCTCGGGCCAGTCGGTGCTCCTCGGCTCGCCTCCGCTCTCGCCCTGGTAGGCCGCGTCGAATGCGAGCGCGATATAACCGTTCTCGGCCAGCTTCTGGGCGTAGTTGCCCGCCACCTGGTCCTTCATGCCGCCGTTGGGATGCGCCACTACCACTGCCGGATAGCTCCCGTTCGGGTCGTAGCCAGCCGGGGTGTAGACGTTGGCCACCGCGAAGAAGTCGCGGTAGGGGTACTTGATGGCGTGGACGTTAACCTCGCCCTCGACGTTCTCGGTGATGGCGCCGCTGTAGACGAGCCCGAAGGGGTTGCCCATCACGGGAATGAACTCGCGCTCCGTGAATGCCTTGTCTGACATGATTCGTCCTTTCACTCGAATGGGTTCACTTAGGATGATAGATCTGCTTGCCCTGGCGCGGAATTGTCGACGTAGACGTGCCGTTGGCAAGAAGTCATGAGTTGTGCCAGAGGAGCGCCATCGCGTTGTACATGTAGCGGCTCGCCGCATGCCCGTCGTGGCCCTCGCTCTCTCCTATGCGGAAGATGAGGTTAGTGCCGTATTCACCAAAGCCCTCGCGGAACATGGGGTCTCTCGCCATGTCCTCCATTAGCGCCGTGAACGCGCGTCCGTTGAAGTCTTCGGTCCCGGTGGCGGCGATGATGAGGAAGTCGTCTGAACCGAATCCCTGCCGCTCTACGGCGCCGGCCCAGTACGATCCGCTTCCGGCATTTCCGCTGGCGGGGGCGAAATAGCGGAAATATGCGAGGCATTGCTCGAACACGTGCCATGTGGTCACAGACCCCTGGAAGGACGTGCACCCGCTGCTCACCTGCAAGCCGGTGCAGTGGGACTACCGCGGGCCCTTCGGGATTATGCACTCGCCCGAGCCGTCAGACAAGGTGAGGGCCCTCCTCGATGTCGTAGGCGCGATGACTTCGCTCGACAGTTGATCGGCTCGAACAGGGCCGGGGCGCGCCTCACCGCTTGCCCCAGCCGCATGCCTCAGCTCGATGAGAGGTTCTTCGCGAAGAACGGCGCGATGAACTTGAACGCCTCGTCGACGTAGGGATACAGGTCGTACATGTCGAAGTGCCCCGCCTCCGGGATGACGTGCATCTCCTTGTCGACTCCGGGTACGGCATCGAACACCTCGGTGGACGCCTCGCGGCTCCATGCGTTCTCTCCCGTGATGACAAGATAGGGCTTCTTCATGTCCTTCATGATGTCGACGACGTTGTACTTCACGAGCTCCAGCTGGCTCCAGGCGACAACCTGGTTCGTCCAGCCGCGCCTGTTCCCGCGGGAAGTGTAATAGTACGCCGCGCCCTCGTCGAACGCGCGGGGCATGAAGTTCAGAAATTCGATGGGACCGGTCCCGGCCTCATAGGCGGCCTTGGCCGCCTCTACCTCGTCCGCGGGCTTGAAGAATCCCGCCATGGCGGACTTGGAGATGTCTGCGATGGCAGGCACGATCGCCGCGACGGCCTTGAGGCGGGGAGCCCTCACTCCCGCCACGGACATGTAAGAGCCGGATCCGCAGATGCCGAGGCCGCCGATGCGGCTCTCGTCGACATAGGGAATGGAGGCCAGGAAGTCCGCGGCCCCCTCGATGTCCGTCTCCTTCACGTCGGGAAGCTCCTGGTAGCGCGGCGTCCCCGCGCTCTCGCCGAAGTAAGACCCGTCGAACACGAGCGTCACGTACCCGAGCTCGGCGAGGCGCTTCGCGTACACGCTTTGAGCCTGCTCCTTGATCGACAGCATTGGGCCGGTCACCACGACGGCCGGGTACGACTTCGACACGTTGAGGTCGTCGGGGGTATAGAGGATGCCTGCCAGATTGAGGTCCAGCTCCTTGTTCTTGAAAGATACCTTCTGAAAGTCCATGCTCTCATTCCTTTCCTTGAGTGATGCAAAGATCGATGGCTTACTTCTGTGAGTCGTAGTCGAGCTTGGTGGCAGCGTAGGACTCGAGCTTCTCCCGGGAAGGCTCGTAGTAGCACTTTGTGCCGTCGAGCTTGGCGATGCGATCCATCTCCTCGTCCGTGAGGACGAAGTCGAAGATGGCGGCGTTGTCGGTGATGTGCGCCGGATTCGTGCTCTACCCGCAACCCCCGCTCAACACCCGGTCACCCACACTCAAATCGGAAGAGCCATATTAGTTCTCGAGCTTGCGTGTTGCGGCGAGCATGACGAGCAGTGCTACGACCATGAGGATGGCCGAAACAGTCAATGGTGTCGAATAGTGCGGACTAAACACGAGAAGACCGGTAAGTCCGGCAACTCCCGTGGTAGCACCCATTTGGTGGCCGGTGTTGACGATGCCGGAAGCAGCTCCCGCCTCGCTGGGGCTGCTGTGCCAGATCCCCACGGAGGTGATTGGGCCAAAGGATGCACCCTGCCCAAATCCAGTGAGGACCATGCCAAGTAGGAGAATTGGGAGGTTGCCGTGCATGCCCCAGGCGATCAAGCCGAGCCCCGCGGCAGTGCTCGCAAGTCCAGTTAGGAGCAGGCGCCGGAGCCCGAAACGAGTGACAAGGGAACTGACCATCATCCCGGTGGCACCTTGCGGGATGCAATTGACGAGCATGAGCAAACCGGCGGTCAGGGCAGAGTATCCCAGGGTGAGCTCAAAGTATTGTGTGGTCATGAAGTACATGCCGAAAAGGGACGCGGCAAACAGGACTCGGGCAATTAGTGTCAGGCCACGAACCCGGTGGCGCCACAGGTGCTCGGGAAGAATTGGCGCAGAAGCTTTACGCTCCCATGCGACTGCCATGACAAGAATGATCGCCCCAATTATTCCTGGCAGAACACTGCGTTCCACTAGGGCTAGGGTGATCAGAAACATGGAACTGGTCAGCAGGACCGCACCTAGCAGGTCGAACCGGCCCGGCCGCGAAGGTAAAGCAGGTAAATACCGCACGGCAAGCACGAGTACTACCACCGCGATGGGGACATTAATCCAGAACCCGAACCGCCAAGATAAGAAAGTAGTGATCAACCCGCCGATCAGCATGCCGCCAGAGGATCCTAGACCGGCCATTGTGCCGTAGGCAGCTGTGGCTCGGGTCCGTTTGACCGTGTCATGAAAGACGGCCGTAATGAGCGTCAGGGACGTGGGCGCAACTACAGCAGCGCCAAGGCCCTGCAGGGCACGTGCAGCGATCAGGGTATGAGCGGTTGAGGCCGCTCCCACGATCAGGGAAGCCACCGCGAAGACGATCAAACCGCCCAAGAAAACACGGGTACGGCCCCACACTTCACCCAATTGTGCGCCCAGTAAGAGTGCCCCGCCAAAGGCCAGAGTGTAAGCATCTTGCACCCAGGACATTTCGGCAGCACTAAGACCAAGATCTGCCTTCATCACCGGTACGGAAGTAAAGACAATGGAAGAATCCAGCAGGATCATGAAATACGTTAATAGAATCAGAATGAGGACCGGCTTTTCCTGGGGCGTGAACCGGACACTGTCGTTTCCTGACATAAGAACGTCCTTCCTTTGAGTAGAATGTGGGGTCGTTTTTGGGAGCACGAAATCCAGGTAGGCTGGGAATCGTCCTGCCTACCTGCGGTTAGTGTTCTGAAGAAGGCTAATCAGGCAGTCTCAGATGACACTGGGGCCAACAGACTCGATTGGTATTCAATCTCGCCGGAACGCACTCCGGCATAGAACTCCATCTTCGAATCAATAAACCCCAGCATCTCCTTAAGTAGTGCGATTTTGTCCTCAACAACCTGGCGTTGCGCAATCAGCATGACTTCGCGCTCCGGGATGCTCTCTTCTCCCTGGAGACAAAGTTCCATGTAATGGCGCATTTGCTCGATACCCATGCCGCATTCGCGCAGGCAGTGCAGGCCCTTGAGCCAGGCGATGTCGTGGTCGTCAAAGACACGGTAGTTGTTCTCATCTCGCATTACTCGGGGGACTAGATTGATTTTGCAGTAGTAGCGCACGGTTTCAACCGCGACACCACTGACCTCAGCTGCCTCCTTCGTTGAATACAACCTGCTCATGAGTGCCCTAGCTGTTGTTACGTCGCTGAGCAATCAGATCGGTGAAGAAATCCACCGTGCCGATTGTCTCGTGATCAAAGAACAATGACGCCCCGGCGTCCAAACCTGCGATAGCGGCCATATCCGCCTCAGTCAGAGCGAAATCATCAATCGCGAAGTTCTGCTGCATACGCTCCGTGTGTACTGACTTGGCCAGTGCCACAATCCCACGCTGATACAGCCAGCGCAACACCACTTGCGCCACTGACTTACCGTACTGCTGGCCAATACCAGCCAACACTGGATTGTTGAACAAGCCTGAGCGGCCTTCACCAAAGGGCGCCCACGCTTCAACGGTAACTCCGAGCTTTTGCAGCTCAGCAACCCGCTCTACCTGCTGATGGAAGGGGTTAATCTCAATCTGGTTAACCACCGGATAGACGGTGTTGAACGAACCCAGATCGTGCAGGCGAGCTGGAGTGAAGTTAGAGACCCCGATGGAGTGAATCAGCCCATCCGCCTGGGCTTGCTCCAGGGCCCGCCAGGAACCGTAAACATCATTGAACGGCTGATGCAGCAGCATCAAATCCACATATTCAAGCCCCAGCTTCTCCAGAGAAGCCTTCACACTGGCATAGGTGGCATCCTCACCATAGTTGTCCAACCAGACCTTCGTGGTGACGAACAGTTCGCTGCGGTCGATCCCGCTGCGACGGATACCCGCACCTACGGCCTCCTCGTTGAAGTAAGACTGTGCGGTATCGATATGGCGGTAGCCGACTTCAATAGCCTGAGCCACCGCGTCAGCAGTCTGCTCGGCTGGAATCTGGAAAACTCCGAAACCCTGAGCGGGGATGGAATGACCGTCAGACATGGTCAACGCGTCAAGCATGACACTCTCCTTCTTCAGTCAATGAATGGAACATAATCATCTAACAACTTGGGAGCAACTCCCAAGCAAATCCAGTGAGAGTCTGCTCCGCCCCGTGTCCGGTTTCGCCCTGCCCCAAGGACGCATGGGTGAGCGGAACACTCAAGGGGTTAACACTTCTTGCCTCGTCGGCAGTGCAGTGAGCACCTCTCGGGGTCCAACAATGGCAGTACCAGGCTGCCACCCCAGGCCGCTCAGAAAGGCACATACACCAAGAGCAAAAAGTATTTCTCTTGTTGCACACCCTCAAAAATCAGTGGTGGCAACTATTGTCAGAGGATATAAAGAAGGGACTCCGGCAACGCTGCCGTTCCCGGCAATATTATCGGAATCCCTTGTTTTCAAGGCGTTTTATGCACTTTTAATCCTTGACCCTTGACATCAATACGACTGTCTCGACATGGGTCGTGTGCGGGAACATGTCGAAGAGGCGGCCCTCGACGGGACGCAGGGAGGGCATGGCCGCCAGGTCCTTGGCGAGCGTCACAGGGTTACACGAGGAGTAGATGACGCGCGGCGCGTCGCACTCGTTCAGGTAGGTTGCCAGGTCGGCCCCGATGCCTCGCCGCGGCGGGTTGACGACGATCACGTCGGGCATGTCCTCGGGCGACTGGGCGCGCGCCCACGTGGTCGCATCCTCCGCGATGAAGGTGGCAGCAGCGCGCGACAGGCCCGCGTGGCGCGCGGCGCTGATCGCCGAGGAGATCGCCCCGGAGGACACCTCGACGCCGGTGACGCGCGGGAATCCGGCGCGAGCACAGGCGAGGGCGAAGCCGCCGACGCCGCAGTACAGGTCCCACAGGCTTTCGGGCAGCCGCCCATCGGCGAAGGGACGCGACGCCCACAGCGCGGCCTGCTCGTACAGGGCGGAGGCAACGTGTGCGTTCGTCTGCGTGAAGGAGCGAGGCCCCAGCTCGAGGCCCTCCACGGACAGTGGCAGCGTGCGTGCGCGCGTCAGGATGATCTCGTCGGGGCCTTCGACGATGGCCTCGTGCGTGGGGTGGATGTTCGCGGTGACGACGTGGGCGCTGGGCACGAGGTCGCGCAGCAGCGGCAGCGCCGAGCGGATGTCGGAGACGCGCTCGCGCGTGCGTAGCACGAAGCGGATCATGAGCCGCTGGTCCGCGCCCACGGTGATGAGGATGTTTTTGAGCTCCCCGTGCTTGGTGGGGACGTCGTAGGGCGTCAGGTCCAGGGAGCGGATGAAGCGCTTGAGGCCAGGCGTTGCGCGGTTGATTGCCGGGTGTTGGATGGGGCAGCCGGGCAGGTCGATGCCGCGCCGGTCGGGTCCGAGAATCCCCAGTGTGGGTCGACGACGGGTTCCTCCGACGACGAGCTTTGCGCTCGTGCGAAATCCCTTCTGCGGGGACGAGGCCGGGGCCAGCCAGACGATCTCGCCCGCTCCCGGGACGGGGGAGAGGGTGGCTGCGATGGTCTCCGCCTTGCCGGCGAGCTGGCGCTCGTAGGGCTGGGGGAGGAGGGAGCAGGACCGACAGGTCCCGGCGTCAAAGTGGTCGCAGCGCATTCCTCAAGTGTAAGTGGGGGCGGGGCGTACCGTCAGGTACGCCCCGCCCCCACCTGTGGTGGTTATGCCCACGCGGCGCTTAGGCCTCGTGGCGGCGCGAGCGGCGGATGAACGCCGTGCCCACTCCGGCAACCGCCAGGGCGCACGCCCCGACGATCAGCGCGTTGGAACCTGTGCGGGCCAGGCCGCTCTTGCTTCGCTTGCCGCCCTTGCGTCTCTGGTCGGCGCTCGGCGAGGGGACAGCCGAGGGATGGGTGCTCGGCTCAGCGCTCGGTTGGTCGCTCGGCTCAGTACTCGGATCGGCGGAGGGAGCGGGCGCGGGGGTCGCGGTGACCGTCAGAGGGGCCGAGGCCTCGGCGGCGGGAGACTCCGCGGCGGCGACAACCGTGTGGTCCCCGGCCTCGGTGGCGGCGGGAACCGTTACCTCGGCGGTGAAGGAACCAGTGTCATCCGTGGTGGCCGTGCCGATCTCGACGGGGTCGGAGTGCAGAGTGAGGCTCACCGGAGAGGAGGGGGCGAAGCCCGTGCCCGTCACGGTGACGGTCTTGCCAGCCTCGACGGCCTGGGGGGGCGACGGTGATGGTGGGGGTCGAGAGTTTCTCGGACTTGACGGTCACGGAGGCGACGGTCGCGTCCTTACCGAAGCCCTTGAGCGCGTACGCCGGGTTGGCGTAGGACAGGGTGACGCGCGCCGTGGCGTGCTGGCCGAGGGTGAAGGGACCGACGCCCGCCTTGAGGTCGGCAACGGTCAAGCCCTTCACCTCCTGGTCGCCCACGGTTACCTTGTATTTCGCGTAGTCGTCCGTGAAGCCCTCGGTGTCGAAGGAGATGCGCACGCCCGAGGCGACCTTGTCACCGGAGGTGATGGAGGCCGTGAAACTGGTTTCGCCGGTCTTAGGGGTGGGGGCCTTGAACTTTTCGAGGCCGGTGGCGGGGATTGTGGTCGCCTGCTCGCCGATGGTGGTCAGGCCGGTGGGCACGTAGGTGGGAGCGCCCTTCGTGGTGACCGTGACGACGGGGAGGATCTCGTCGGGCTGCGCGGGCAGTGTGATGACGAGGTCGTTGCCCTCGACCGTGTAGCTGAGGGGTGTGTCGGAGCCGTCCAGCTTCACCGAGGTGATGTCGTTGGTGCCGGCACCGCGCAGCGTGACCATGCCGTCGGTCGGCCACTTCTCGATGCCCAGATAGATGTGGGAGTCATCGACCATGGTCTTGCCCCAGGATTCGATGGGGAAGTAGGTTGGGCGCGAGTTGCCCAGGATGCCGGGGTGTGCGCGGTTCCAGTCGCCGATGCCCGTCAGGACCGAGGCGTCCCACGGATCGTAGGAGCCGTCGAACTTCGGGCCGACGTTGAAGAGGAACTGACCGCCCAGGGCCACGGTTGAGAACATGTTGCCCACGATCTCGGTGGTCTTCGTGTGGGCGCTGCCCGGGGCCTTACGCAGGGCCGTCGTGTTGTCGACCTGCTGGATGTGATCCCAGTCTTCCTCGGTGTAGTCCGGGTAGCCGGTGTCCTTGTAGGTGGGGGCAGCGTCGTCCCAGTTGGCGTAGCCCCAGGTCTTGTGGAAGATCGAGACAGCCGACTCCCAGGGACCCTGGGTCTGCTCGGACTGCATCTCGTTGTCCCATCCGACCTCGAAGTCCGCGCGGTCGTTGCCCACGCGCGAGTTGATCATGATGTTTGGCTGGAGTTCGTGCGCCCACGCGCGCAACTGGTCGGACTGGGCGGGGTTGGGCTTGCCCATGTCGTACCACAGCTCGGTGATCTCGCCGTACTTGCCGCCGAGGAGTTCCTTGAGCTGCTCATGGATGTAGTCCATGTAGCCCTCTTCATCGAGCGTGTTGGCGTTCGTCCACGGGTCCTCCGGCTGCTTCTCCCAGTCGATGTTGGAGAAGTAGAGACCGAACTTGATGCCGACCTTCTGGCAGGCCTGCGACAGCTCGAGGATCGGGTCGCGGTGGGAGGGGGATTGCTTGGTGAAGTTGTAATCGGTCGTGGCCGTGTCCCACATGGCGAAGCCGTCGTGGTGCTTGGACGTGATGAGCAGCATCTTCATGCCGGTGTCCTTGGCCTGCTGACACCATGCAGTCGCATCGAAGTTGGGGGCTTCGAAGGTTTGGGCGGTGGCCAGGTACTCCTCGCGAGGGATGCCTTGCAGGGGGATTCTCTGGTCCCAGGTCTGTTGGTGACCCCACGCCTTAATCTGCTCGGGATAGCCCACTTCCTGCTTCTGGCCCTTGTACCAGCCTGCGTAGGAGGAGTAGACGCCCCAGTGGATGAACATGGCGTACTTCATATCCTGCCACTGCGCCACCTTCGCTTCGCTGGACGCTGGCACGGCTGCAGGGATCGCGTAGCGTGCGTCGTAGGTGGTCTGGGCGGCGGGCGTGGTGGGCTGTGCGTCGTCGGTCGCAGGCGTGTCTGCCAAGGCGGGACCTGCCATTCCTAATGTCAGTAGGCTGGCGAGGAGGCTGCCAGCCAGTCGGTTTGTGATGCGCATCAAGTCTCCATTGATTGACGGGATCTCTCGAACGGTGAGAGTGCCTCTAGTCTGCCAGAGCATTGATGCGCTGTGCCACTGTTTAACTTTGCGTTTCCTTACGTAGGGCTTTCGCGTTACTTACTAAGTGGCTTCATGTGCTTGTTTTAGTGCGTGAGGGAGCGGGGGGTTGGTGTGAGCTTGCCGATAGGGGAATAAATCTGCGAAATGAAAGTTGAGTACATCAGACTCATGTTTTGAGTGACTCGCACTGAGGGGGCCTTGGGCGGGGAATAAAATCCAAGCCCTCAAAGTTGAGTACACCAGACTCAGGTTTGGGAGCTAGGGGTTGCGGAATAAAAACCCGGCTCCTAAAGTTGAGTACATCAGACTCAAGGATGTGTCGGGAGCTTCCCGGCACCACATAGACCACACAGACCAACGCGAGGCACTCCGGAAGCGGAGAGGGCCTAGCGAATGAAAGGACAACAACCATGGCACGTGCAGTCGGTATCGACCTCGGCACCACCAACTCCGCTATCGCCGTCCTCGAAGGCGGAGAGCCCACCATCATCCCGAACGCTGAAGGTGCTCGTACGACCCCCTCGGTCGTCGCCTTCTCCAAGACCGGCGAGGTCCTGGTTGGCGAGATCGCCAAGCGTCAGGCGGTCACCAACGTTGACCGCACCATCTCCTCCGTCAAGCGCCACATGGGCACCGACTGGACCACGGAGATCGACGGCAAGAAGTACACCGCGCAGGAAATCTCCGCGCGTATCCTCCAGAAGCTGAAGAGGGACGCCGAGGCCTACCTGGGTGAGCCCGTCACCGAAGCCGTCATTACGGTTCCCGCCTACTTCAACGACGCGCAGCGTCAGGCCACCAAGGACGCCGGACAGATCGCCGGCCTCAAGGTCGAGCGCATCGTCAACGAGCCCACCGCCGCGGCCCTGGCCTACGGCCTCGAAAAGGGCAAGGAAGACGAGCTCATCCTGGTCTTCGACCTCGGTGGCGGCACGTTCGACGTGTCCCTCCTCGAGGTGGGCAAGGATGACGACGGCTTCTCCACCATTCAGGTGCGCGCCACCTCCGGTGACAACCACCTGGGTGGCGACGACTGGGATCAGCGCATCGTCAACTGGCTGATCGACCAGGTCAAGGCCAAGACCGGCGCCGACCTGTCCAAGGACGCGGTCGCCCTCCAGCGCCTGAAGGAAGCTGCCGAGCAGGCGAAGAAGGAGCTGTCCTCCGCGACCTCCACGAACATCTCGCTGCAGTACCTGTCCATGACCGCCGATGGCCCCATCCACCTGGATGAGACCCTCACGCGCGCCAAGTTCGAGGAACTGACCGAGGATCTGCTCGAGCGCACCAAGAAGCCCTTCCGTGACGTCATGGCCGAGGCCGACGTGACCGTCTCCGAGATCGACCACGTCGTTCTCGTCGGTGGCTCCACCCGTATGCCCGCCGTCACCGAGGTCGTCAAGGAGCTGACCGGCGGTCGCGAGCCCAACAAGGGCGTCAACCCCGATGAGGTCGTCGCCGTGGGCGCCGCCCTGCAGGCCGGCGTCATCCAGGGTGACCGCAAGGACGTCCTGCTCATCGACGTGACCCCCCTGTCGCTCGGCATCGAGACCAAGGGAGGCGTCATGACCAAGCTCATCGACCGCAACACCGCGATCCCGACCAAGGCCTCGGAGATCTTCTCCACCGCCGAGGACGGCCAGCCCTCCGTGCTCATCCAGGTCTACCAGGGTGAGCGTGAGTTCGCCCGTGACAACAAGCTGCTCGGCACCTTCGAGCTGTCCGGCATTGCCCCGGCTCCCCGTGGCGTGCCGCAGATTGAGGTCACCTTCGACATCGACGCGAACGGCATCGTTCACGTCTCCGCGAAGGACCGCGGCACCGGCAAGGAGCAGTCGGTGACTATCACCGGCGGTTCCTCCCTGCCCAAGGAGGACATCGATCGCATGGTGCGCGAGGCCGAAGAGCACGCCGCCGAGGATAAGAAGCGTCGCGAGGAGGCTGACACCCGCAACCAGGCTGAGCAGGCCGTCTACTCGACGGAGAAGCTGCTCAAGGACGAGGCCGACAAGATCTCTGAGGCGACCCGCGAGGCCGTTCAGAAGGATGTCGACGCCGTCAAGGAAGCCCTCAAGGGTGATGACATCGAGGCCGTGAAGACCGCGATGGCGACCCTGTCCGAGTCCGGCATGAAGATCGGCCAGGAGATCTACGCCAAGCAGCAGGCCGACGAGGCCGCCGCGCAGGCAGCTCCTGCCCAGGACGACGTCGTGGACGCCGAAATCGTTGACGAGGACGACAAGTGAGCATCGAGGAAACCAACGGTTTCTCGGTGCCTAACGAAGACGCCAACGTCGCCGGGGCCGACTCCAACGAGTCGGCCCCGGCCGACCAGACGGCCCACACACCCGAGAACAACGAGACCACGCCCGGTTCGGAAAACGCCGCCCAGGCCTCGTCCGAGGCCTCTGCCGACGACATGAGCGCCTTCGAGGAGCAGGTCGGGGACTCCGACCTCGCCAAGGCTCTCGAGCGCATCGCGAGCGTTGAGGACCAGCTGGCCCGCGTCAACGCCGAGCTGTACAACCAGGGCCAGGAGTACGCCAACTACGTACGTCGCTCCAAGGAAGCCATTCCCGGCCATAAGACCGCGGGCCAGGATGAGGTCATCGACGCGCTTATCAGCGTCCTCGACGACATCGCCGCCGCCCGCGCACACGGTGACCTGGAGGACGGTCCCTTTGCGTCCATCGCCACGAAGCTCGAGGACACCCTCAAGACACGCTTCGAACTGGAACGCTACGGTGCCGCAGGTGAGGACTTCGACCCGAACCTGCACGACGCCCTCATGGCCACCACCAGCGCCGACGTCGACCGCCCCGTCATCGGGCAGGTCCTCACCAGCGGCTACCGCCGCGGCGAACGCGTCGTGCGCGCCGCGAAGGTGCTGGTGAATAACCCTGAATAACAGCAACAACACGCTCGTGACTGAAAGTGAGGTGAAACGCGCGTGAGTGAACAGGATTGGTTCTCGAAGGATTTCTACAAGGTCCTGGGAGTTGATAAGACAGCGGACAAGAAGGCCATTACGAAGGCCTACCGCAAGCTGGCGCGCAAGTGGCACCCGGATCAGAACCCGGGCGACAAAACAGTCGAAGCCAAGTTCAAGGAAATTGGTGAGGCATACGCGGTCCTGTCCAACGACGAGGATCGCAAGCGTTACGACGCGATTCGCGCGATGGCCGGCGGCGGAGCGCGCTTCTCCGCCGGATCGGGCGGCACGGGAGGCTTCGAGGACCTCTTCGGTGGCTTCAACGGCGGCGGTTTTGGCGGCGGCGGCCATAACGTACGCTTCCAGACCTCCGGCATGCCCGGCGGCGGCGCTGGTTTCGAGGACATCCTCTCCGGCCTCTTCGGAGGGGGTGGCAGCGCGAGCACGCGATTTGGGGGCGACCCTTACGGCTCGCCCTTCGGTGCCGGTAGCCATGCCCAGCAGGCGGCACCCACGCCCGAAAAGGGCGGGACGGTGCGCGCGAAGCTGTCCATCTCCTTCCGACAGGCCCTCAACGGTGCGACCTTGACCATCAAGGTCGGCGGCTCCCCGATCAAGGTCCGCATCCCTGCGGGCATCAAGGACGGTCAGAAGGTCCGCGTCAAGGGGCATGGCAAGCCGGGTATGCACGGCGGTTCCGCCGGCGACCTCGAGGTTGCCGTGACAGTCAAGCCCCACCCCGTGTACTCGCGCGAGGGTAACGACCTGGTCATGACACTGCCGGTGACAGTCTCCGAGGCCATCCTCGGTGCCACCATCGACGTGCCCATGATCGACGGCAACACGGCCACGGTCAAGGTGCCTGCGGGTTCCTCCTCGGGCGCGGAAATCCGCGTGCGCGGCGAGGGAGTGAAGACCTCGAAGACGACGGGTGACCTTATCGCTCGTCTGTCCATCCAGGTTCCCGCGAAGCCCAGCCGCGAACTCAAGAAGCTCGCGAAAGACATGGCGAAGGCTGAGGGCGACCTCGACGTGCGAGCCTCGCTGGCGAAGGCTGCTGAGGAGTAACCCATGGCGACGACCGGCCCGGACGAGCCGATCACCTTCGTTATCTCGGTCGCGGCCGAGCTGGCGGGGATGCACCCCCAAACCCTGCGGCAATACGACCGCCTGGGCCTGGTCATCCCCGCCCGCACGAAGGGACGAGGGCGGCGCTACACGAAACGCGACGTGCAACGCCTGCGTGACGTGCAGCGCATGAGTCAGGAAGAGGGCATCAACCTCGCTGGCATCCGTCGCATCCTCGAACTCGAGCGACGCGTCGAAGCTCTCGAAGCCGAACGTGACGCCCTGCGCGACGCCGTCGCTGCCTCCGAGGCGCGCCGCAACCGAGTGTTCGCGGCCTCCGCAGATGGCCAAGTCATGCCGATACGACGAGGCCAGCGTCCCTGGGATCACTCCTCGAAGCCCGCGGCCGCTTCCGGCGGCTCGCTCACCGTGTGGGATCCGATGCGCGCGCTCGCGTCCCTGGGTTCCTCCGGGACTCCGACACGCCATGCACTGCCGGGACCATCTTCGAGCGTGCGATCTGTCATCGAGGGAACGATCATCTCCCGCTGATACGGTCGCGCACCTGCTGGTCGACTTACCTGCGCGCCCCGACGCTCCCGCGTCGGGGCGGCACAGCGTATCGGAGAGTTCTGTCCGTGTTCTGGGTGCCTCCGGCTTCTCCCGCACGCTAACCCGCTATTCCGAGTGTGGGCGGCCATGCCCACGTGCGGGACAGGAGGCCCACGTGCGGGATACAGGACTCGGACTCGCACGAGCAGGCCCGCGTGTATGCTGTGGGTCCCTCCGCTCGAACTGCGTCGGTTGGGGTGCGTGGCCCGGTTGTTATGGCGGCCCGATAGCGTCCAGGATGGGTCAGCGCGTCGCCGGGAGACAAAAAGGAGCTGCGGGACCCATCCAACGGATGAGTCCCGCAGCCTAATTCGATCAAGGATCCGGGGGCACACAGGATCCCTGACCGAAGCCTGGAACAGGCGACAGGCTCTCGCCTGCTGAGAATAGTTTTACCAGGTCACGGCTGGTTTGGGTACTCGATCAGCGGTGATGTGCGCACTTCGCACGAACGTGCAGGCCGTCCGAAATGAGCGTGCGTCTCATCGGCAACATTTTTTCGAAATGGGCGCTGACCTGCGAGTTTGTATTTGGGTCGTGCTTTTCATTGAAAATACGCAGATTGTAAAGCGAGAGTGTCGCAGAAGCGGCGGGGTGGACTCCCCGTATTAACCGTTGAGTTGTATTGACGCGATCACATCGACATGTTGTGGGTAACGTCGGTATGGTATGCAGCACTTTTGATGCTGGTGATGTGTTCTCGGCGTGTCGCGTGGGGTGGTGTGCAGCCCAACTCGGCCCCGGCCTCGTCCATGAGGAGACCGCGGAGCGCTCCACCGACGCGAGTATGGCCCCGCAGGCGTTAACCTTGGGCCATGACGAATTCACCGCATCACCTGTCGGTGCGCTCGCGCGTGGCCAACGTGGCCGGCGCTGCCGCCCGCTTCACCTCCCGGGCCCTCGGCCGAGGATCCGGAGGCATGATTGGCGGAGAGGTCGCTCTGCGCATCTCCCCAAAGTTCCTGGCCGAACTGGCCGCCCCCTTCTCCTCGGTCATCGTTACCGGCACGAACGGCAAATCCACGACGACGCGCATGGTGCGCGCCGCCCTGGAGAGCGCCGGGCCCGTCGCCTCCAATATCAACGGTGACAACATGACCTCCGGCGTCATCACCGCCCTCATGCAGGGAAAGAACGCGACTCGCGCTGCCCTCGAGGTCGATGAAATGCATGTGCCCGCAGTTGCCGCGGACGTTCACCCCGACGTCTTCGTGTACCTCAACCTCTCGCGCGACCAGCTCGACCGCGTCGGCGAGATCGGTTCAGTCGAAAAGCGCCTGCGTGAGGGTGCGTCCGCTCACCCGAATGCCGTCGTTGTTGCCAACTGTGACGATCCACTGATCGTCTCCGCCGCCGCCGACAACCCGAACGTCGTGTGGGTCGCCGCCGGTGCCGGATGGGGCGGAGACTCTGCGGCCTACCCGCGTGGCGGCCGCGTCGTGCGCAGTGGCGATGACTGGCACCTGATCCCTGCCTTCGAGGGCGAGGAACTCCCCGCACTACAGAGTCGCCCACAGCCCCACTGGTGGCTGACAGACGTCGACCTGACCCCCGAGGGTCCGCGTGCCCTCCTGCACGGCCCCGGCGACGTCGCCGTGCGACTCGAACTCAAGCTGCCCGGCCGCGCCAACCTCGGCAACGCCGCGCAGGCCGTTGCCGCGGCCGTCGCCATGGGCATGACGCCCGAGGCCGCGGCGACAGCCGTCAGCTCCGTCACCGAGGTCGCGGGGCGCTACTCCGTCCACGACGTCAACGGGCGCCGCGCCCGCATGATGCTCGCGAAGAACCCCGCCGGCTGGCAGGAAACCATGACGATGGTTGACCCGCGTGTCGACCAGGTCGTCATCGGCGTCAACGGGCAGGTTCCCGACGGGCAAGACCTCTCGTGGCTGTGGGACGTCGACTTCTCTCGCGTCAACCAGCCCGGCAGGCGCGTCATCGCCTGCGGCGAGCGAGGTGCCGACCTGGCCGTGCGCCTCGAATACGCTGGCATCCACTGCGACCTCGCACCCCTGCCCATGGATGCCCTGGCCGCGTGCGAGCCGGGGCGTGTCGAGGTCCTCCTCAACTACACGGCAATGCGCGACTTCAAGGTCCTGCTCGACCGAAAGGAAGGCAAGCGGTGAGCGCTTCCACACTGCGAATCGGTGTCCTCATGCCCGAGGTTTTGGGCACCTACGGGGACACGGGCAACGCCCTGATCCTGGCCGAACGCGCCCGCAGGCGCGGCATCGACGCCGAGGTCGTCCATGTCGGTCTGACCGAGGAAATCCCCGATAGCCTCGATATCTACACCCTGGGCGGGGGAGAAGACACTGCTCAGGCGCTCGCGGCCGACAAGTTCCGTGGCACGTCGGGCCTGGCGCGCGCCCTCGACGCCGACCGCCCGCTCCTGGCGATCTGTGCCTCCCTGCAGGTTCTCGGTCACTGGTATGAGGATGCGCGCGGCGCGCGCGTGCCCGGCATGGGCGTTCTGGATATCACGACGCTGCCGCAGGGGCATCGCGCTATCGGCGAGCTGGTGACAGTGCCCCTCGTTGAGGGACTGACTCAGCCGCTCAGCGGTTTTGAAAACCACGGCGGTGGAACCATCCTGGGCGAAGATGCAACACCCCTCGGCCGGGTCATCTCCGGCGTCGGCAACGGTACCCCGCAGGGCCAGGAACCCGCCGAGGTCGCCTACGACGGTGCCGTCCAGGGATCCATCATCGCCACCTACATGCACGGCCCGGCCCTGGCTCGTAACCCCGAGTTGGCGGACCTGCTACTCCAGCGCGCGACCGGCATGTCGCTGCCGCCCCTCGAGGTTCCCGGCGTTGCACAGCTGCGCGCGGAGCGCCTGAGCGGCGTTCAGCTGTCCTGACGCGCGCCGACACCCGCGATTCCGGACGTAGCCACGGCCTCGTCCATCCGTCGCCGATCCCACTCGGGGTCGGCGACGCGCCTTTTGTCGACAAAGTGAGTGCAGAGTCTTGTATGCTTGGCGACAAATCCCATCAGAAAGGCGACACCATGTCGAATCCCTCCGTTGGAAATCCGAACTCGCAGAACGCGCCGCAGGCATACCCGGGAGGTGCGTACGGTGCGCCTGCCCCGATGGCAATGCCGAAGCTGCCCGGTCGCGCGCCCGGCATTACGACGCTTGTCATTGGCATCCTGTTAATGGTTGTGGTCGCCCCGATTGTATTCTTCGGAATAATGATCGCGGGTGTCACCAAGACCGAGGGCAATGCCGTCAAGGGCGGTACGACGGCCAACGGCAGCATTGTGACCGTGACTGCGGATGGCAAATTCACGGTTACCACCGACGGCGCTGACCCCGCATGTTTCCTCATGGATGCGGGTGGCACGCTGTACCAACTCACCCCCTATAAGGATAACGAGGGCGTCTACACTGCCTCAGGTATTCCTGCAGGCCAGTACAAGCTGCAGTGTGAACGCATCGCCAGCAGCGCGACAGTCGTTGCCTTTAATGCCTCGCCGGAGGTCATGACGCAGGCCTTTGTCATGCCGTTCGTGTGGGGAACAGTCGTTGGTGTCGCCGGTCTTGTCGTCACGATCATCGGCGTCGTGCTCCTCGTGAAGGTGAACGGCAAGCGTCGCCGCATCATGCAGGAAGCCATGATGGCGGCTGTGCGCTGACGCGAATCCTGTCAGGGGCGAGGCTGGAGTAGTTCCGGCCTCGCCCCTTTTCTGCGCCTTCTCTCGGTATACGGTCCGGGGCGGTGCGCTGTAGGAGCGCGTGCGCCGTCCCATTCGCGTGAAACGCTATTCAGCGCGCGTGCAGCGTTGTTATGCTTAAGCAAAATTCCCACCAGGAAGGCACGCACATGTCACATCCCCCCTACGGTTCTTCGGGCGGCCAGAACACGCCCTGGCCTCAGTATGGTGAAAACGCGGGTGGAGTCCCGCAAGGCTACCCGGGTGGAGGTCCGCAGGGCTATGCAGGCGGCGGGTACGTCGCCCCTGCTCCGGTGGTCATGCCTCCGATGCCCAGTCGTGCGTCGGGCATTGTTGCCCTCGTTCTCGGCATTGTGATGATGGTCTTGATCGCGCCCATCGTGTTCTTCGCGACGATGGCTATTGGTTTGACGTCGAGCGTGGAGGACTTGTCGAACGGTAGAGCGCTGGGGAACGGCGTGAGCGTCACTGTGACGGATAAGGGCAGTTATTCGGTGATGATCGGTGACGGGAGCGCCTCCTCGTGCGCGCTCGTCGACTCCAACAATAAGAGTTATACGCTCGATCCCTACGAGGGGAGCAACACCCTGTTCTCGGCGTCGGATCTGCCGACGGGCACCTACAAGATTCAGTGCCAGGGCCTGACCTCCGGCGCGGAAGTCGCCGGTTTTAATGGTTCTGCGGAGCAGCTGGCGAACAAGGCGATCATCATGCCCCTCATCTGGGGAACCGTCGTCGGCGTCGGCGGTCTCGTCCTCATGATTGTTGGCATCGTGCTCCTCGTGAAGGTGAACGGCAAGCGTCGCCGTCTTGCGCAGGAAGCCATGATGGCGGCCATGCGCTGACCCGCCACCCTGAGAGGGGCGAGTCCCGGAGGCGTCTCCGGCCTCGCCCCTCTCTGTCTGTCTGGCTACGCATCTCCCACGAAAGGAACTCTCGTGTCCACCCTGTCTTTCACCGGCGAGCGCCGAGTGCGTTTTCCCGCCCCTGACGTCGCCCGCGGCTTTATGCTGGCCCTGATTGCTCTGGCGAATGTGCCATTCTGGGTTCGCTTCTTCCCGGACTATCCCGCGCCGGGGCAGGCGGCGCTCGATGCAATGAGCGGGGTGGATCAGTGGTGGTTCCTGCTGCGAGCGCTGTTCGTCGACCGCCGCGCCTATCCGCTTTTTTCGATTCTCTTCGGTTTTGGGATGGCGATCATGGCCAAGCGCATGATCGAGCGTGAGCGTCGCGTCGCTCGTGAGGCTCTGCCCGCCGAACTCAGCGCCGGGTGGATTCCCCTGCAGTGGCAGTTTTATGACGAGGACGTGGAGCGTCGCGCTCGTCGTGCGGCGTCGCGTTTGATCCGGCGCCGTGGCTGGTGGATGCTGGCGTTTGGCGCTGTGCATAGTGTCATTTTCCAGGGGGACATTATTGGGGCCTATGGCCTGGTGGCGGTGATCTTCGCGGAGGTTATTGTGATGAGGCGCGTGTGGCTGCGCGTGGTCATCGGGGTGACGGGTGCGTCGCTGAGTCTCCTTCTTCTGTCGTCGGGCGCGGCGGAGATGGGTGCCCGTCCGATGACGCTGGAGTATCACGCGCAGTCGACGCTGGAGGCGACGACGCCTCTGTGGAATCTGGCCGGGTGGCTTGTGGCTACGCCCTTCACGGTGCTGACTACCCTTGTCGTGCCCTGTGTGATGCTCGGCGTGGGGGTCGAGCGTTGGGGAGCGCTGCAGGATCCGAGCGGCCATCGCGGAGCGCTCGTCGCGATTGCTGGTGGTGGCCTCCTGGCGGGGACGCTGGGGGCGCTGCCCTACGCGCTCGACCAGTTGGACTGGGCGCACATTGGTGGCTCGGGTTGGACGTTCCCTCTTTTTCACGCGTCGGGTGTCGCTGGGGCGTGCGGCTGGTTGGCGCTCCTTGCTCTCCTGGGCGGGGGGCCGCGCGAGGCCTCGGCGGAGTTCGCGCAGAGCGCGGCGTCGTTCGAGGAGTTGGGTGCGTTCCGCTCGTTCTTGAGCGCGATTGGCCGCCGGTCGATGACTGCGTACCTGGCTCAGACGCTTGTCTTTGCCGTGCTGTTCCTGGTGCTCGGAGCTGTGGGCGTACGCTCCGTGGGCGTGGGGGTCTCCGCCCTCATTGCGCTCGCTGTGTGGGCACTCATCGGAGTCGGGTGCGTTATCTCCGACGCGATGGGACGTACACGCGGTCCCGCTGAGCGTCTCCTACGCTGGTTGGTTGCGCGTACCGCGTGGACCCTGCCGCTGCCCAAGCTGCCGATGTCGATTTACGGTGCGCCGACGCCGGGGGCAGCGCAGAACCTCGGGGTGCAGGGTGCCTCCGAGGTGATGATGCCGGCCTCTCCGGACGTTGAGGGAGTGCCGCTGGATTCCTCGGACGGCATACAGAATGATGCAAATAGCTGAAAACTCTGCATCGTGCAAGAGATGGGAGTGAATGTGACGCGATAGACAAAGCGTCTCCCTACTGTCGCCGCCTCCCGGATGAGCTGCGGTGATGGCTGTACGGTGTTCATTCGCGCCGTGGCCGCAGTGGCCTTTAGGCCCTGCGGCCATTGGTATTTCGCCGATTCTGCGCTACTGTGAAGGTGTAGTGATACACACGCTGATGGCACGATGTAGTGAGCGGAGGAGGCGGCCGGTGGTTGTGCACATGTCAAACGCACAGAGGGGTGGTCGACGCGCTCACACCCCTGGGGTACCGACGCAGTGGCGCGTCACGAACGACGGATACGAGTAGGGGAGTCATCATGGGCTGGCTATGGTGGGCGGATGCCGACGGCGGAACCGACGGCGAGGAAACGCCTCGCCGCGCCGAATCGGCGGACGATAACCGCTCTGATATGGGACAATGGGAGGGTAGTAAAGCAACGTCGGCGGAAGGAATCGCCACGGGTAACTCGGAGTTTGAGGCCAATCGTTTCGATATGGTCCGTCCTATTACGCAGGAGCGCCTGGGGCTCCTCTTTGATTCTGAGGGATGGGCCTGGCGTATCGACAATGATGGAGACCTGTGCGGCCTGTGGGAGGGACACCTGTTCTGCTTCCGCTTTCTCGGCGACTCGCGCGAGGTGCTTTCGATTGTTGCGTTTATGAAGCAGTTGGTCCCCCTTGAATATGGGGAGGATCTGCGTGATTTCCTGCAGGCGTGGCATGGGGAGTTCCTGTGGCCCAAGGCTTACGTCGCGGAGCAGCTCGAGGGGGATCGTGTCGTCGCCGAGGTGAATGGTGACTACGAGTACGGCGCAACGGATGCGCAGCTGATTCAGCAGGTCATGTGCGCGCTGGCGACGACGCTGCAGCTCTTCCGCGCGCTCGCGGATCGTTACAGTATTGAGGATGCTGAGGGACCTGGTCCCTCGGGTGGTCATCAGCGCGGATTCGGCGGTCCTACCTGGCTTCCGGAGAACTGAACTCCGGCCTCGCCTGTACCTTGTGTTCCCATTTTGAAGTTGAGTGGAATAGACTCAACTTCGGGTTCGTTATGTCTATCAGATGCGTCGACAACCGTCGATGCGAGACGAATGAACCATTTGGAGGAACGATCTCATGGCACGTGAGATGACAACGAAGGCGCAGGAGGCCATCGCCTCCGCGCTCCAGGCCGCGTCGGCGGCCGGAAACCCGCAGGTCGAACCCATTCACCTGCTGCAGTCCCTTATTGAGCAGCGTGACGGTATTGCCCTGTCCCTGCTCGGTGCAGTGGGGGCGGACACACGCGCAATCGGCGCACGCACCCGTAATGCACTGGTGGCGCTACCCAGTACTCAAGGGGCATCCGCGGGTTCCGCTCAGGCCTCGCGCACGCTGCTCGCCGCCGTTCAGGATGCGGGGGAGCGCGCCGAGAGCGCGGGAGACCAGTACATTTCGACCGAGCATCTGCTCATCGCTCTGGCAGCGTCCGATACCGAGGCGGGGCGTATTCTCACCGCCGGTGGTGCGACGGCTGAGGCTCTGACGCAGGCGCTCGCCCAGCTGCGTCCTGACCCGATCACCTCGCCTGACCCCGAAGGGTCGTTCGAGGCTCTGTCCAAGTACGGTCGCGACCTGACCGAGGTGGCGCGCGAAGGCAAGCTCGATCCTGTCATTGGGCGTGACAACGAGATTCGTCGCGTCGTCCAGGTCCTGTCCCGGCGTACGAAGAACAACCCCGTCCTGATCGGTGAACCCGGCGTCGGTAAGACCGCCGTCGTCGAAGGCCTCGCCCAGCGCATCGTCGCGGGCGACGTCCCGGAGTCCCTGCGCGACAAGCGCCTGGTGTCCCTCGACGTGTCGTCGATGGTTGCCGGTGCGAAGTATCGCGGCGAGTTCGAGGAACGCCTCAAGGCGGTCCTGGCCGAGATCTCCCGCTCGGACGGGCAGATCATCACCTTCATTGACGAGCTGCACACGGTCGTGGGCGCGGGCGGCGGTTCCGAGGGCGCGATGGACGCGGGCAACATGCTCAAGCCCATGCTCGCCCGCGGCGAGCTGCGCATGGTCGGTGCGACGACCCTCGACGAGTACCGCGAGAACATCGAAAAGGACCCGGCGCTTGAACGCCGCTTCCAGCAGGTGTTCGTCGGCGAACCCTCGGTTGAGGATACCGTCGCCATTCTGCGCGGCATCGCCCCGAAGTACGAGGCTCATCACAAGGTGACCATCTCCGACGGTGCGCTCGTTGCTGCGGCGACCCTGTCGAACCGCTACATCACGGGACGTCAGCTTCCTGACAAGGCGATCGACTTGATTGACGAGGCCGCGTCTCGCCTGCGCATGGAGCTGGACTCCTCGCCGGTCGAGATCGATGAGCTGCGCCGTAGCGTGGATCGCCTCCGCATGGAGGAGTCCTATCTGACCGAGTCCGACCCGGAGGGCCTCGACGAGGCCACCCAGGACCGCCTCAGCAAGCTGCGTGCTGACTTGGCGGACCGTGAGGAGAACCTGCGTGCCCTCACTGCGCGCTGGGAGGCTGAAAAGGCTGGGCACAACCGTGTCGGCGACCTGCGCGTCCAGCTGGATACGCTGCGTACCCAGCTCGACCTGGCGGTTCGCGAGGGGCGCTGGGAGGAAGCTGGTCGTCTGCAGAACGGCGAGATCCCCTCCGTTGAGCGTCAGATTGCCGAGGCCGAGGCGCAGGCTGAGGATCAGGAAGCTCAGGGCGATGAGGAACCGATGATTGCGGAGAAGGTCGGTCCCGCGGAGATCGCAGAGGTGATCGAGGCGTGGACCGGAATTCCCACGGGTAAGCTCCTTCAAACTGAGACAGACAAACTCCTGCACATGGAAACCGAGTTGGGTAAACAGCTCATTGGGCAGAAGGATGCTGTGCGTGCGGTGTCCGACGCTGTTCGGCGCTCGCGTGCGGGGCTGTCGGATCCGAATCGTCCGACTGGTTCCTTCCTGTTCCTGGGACCCACGGGTGTGGGTAAGACTGAGCTGGCTAAGTCGCTCGCGGAGTTTCTCTTCGACGATGAGCGCGCAATCGTGCGCATCGACATGTCGGAGTACTCCGAGAAGCACTCGGTTGCCCGCTTGGTCGGCGCCCCTCCGGGGTACGTCGGCTACGAGCAGGGTGGTCAGCTGACTGAAGCAGTGCGTCGTCGGCCATATTCTGTGGTCTTGCTCGATGAAGTTGAGAAAGCTGACCCTGAGATTTTCGACATCCTTTTGCAGGTTTTGGATGACGGGCGTCTCACTGATGGCCAGGGTCGGACTGTTGACTTCCGCAATACCATTTTAATTCTCACGTCTAACTTGGGATCACAGTTCCTGGTGAACCAAGACTTGACGACCGAGGAAAAACGGGATGCAGTCATGTCTGTCGTCCGGTCGAGTTTCCGGCCAGAGTTCCTCAATAGGTTGGACGAAACTGTCATGTTTGACGCTCTGACCCGCGAAAATCTGGGTGAGATCGTTGACCTGCTGGTTGCTGCACTTCAGTCCCGCCTGCGTGATAGGCGTATCAACTTGACAGTTAGCGAAGCGGCGCGCGGTTGGCTCACGCGCGTGGGGTATGATCCTGTCTTCGGGGCACGCCCGCTACGCCGCTTAATTCAGCGCGAAATCGGCGATCGATTGGCTGTTCTCCTGCTTGCAGGGGGTGTGCAGGACGGGCAGAACGTGACAGTTGACATTAATGCAACCTTTGACGGGCTTGTCATGAATGTTGATAAACCCTGAGATTGCGCGCTACACTGAATACCAGTGTGTATTTCGGACTAACGGTATGTGATGTCCGCAACAGCAGGAGATGATATGACAACGCAGAGGAAGGCCCGTGGAGCCTATTCCGTAGGACAGGCGACGCGTGAATCCATCCTCTCGGCAGCGATGGTTCTGATCGCGGAGCGAGGCTACAACGGCTTCTCTCTGCGCGACCTCGGTCGTCGAGTCGGTATTTCCCACCCCGCCGTCGTCTATCACTTCCCTTCCAAGGAAGCGATCCTGCGCAGCGCGATCCAGCGTCACGAGGAGATGAACGCCCTCTTCGACGTCTCCATTAACGAGGAGGCGGAAGGCGGATTCGACGAGGGTGGCATCACCGCCAGTTCGTTCGTTGACTGGGCCGTCGGGGAGATGCGTTTCGCTATGAAGCCCGGCGCGGATGCGGCCATCGCCCTGGACTGCGTCCTGTGGGCGGAGTCCTCGTCGGAGACTCATCCTGCGCACGCGCACTACAAGTACCGTACGCAGCAGATGGAGGAAGCTCTCACCTCGATGATCACCGCTTTCGTCGAGGACGAGGGTGCCGACATCGGTACGATTCCTCGCACCCTGGCAAAGATTCTGATCCGCTACTGGTATGGCTCCGTCGTGTCGGCTCGTTACAACGACGAACCCATCGACGCTCGCGAGTTCGTCGCTGACTTCCTGGCCGTGTGCGTGCAGCTCCTGCACCTGCCGGCGCACTACGTCCTCCAGCTCGGTGCCTCCGTGCCCGAGGAAGTCGCGGAAGTCTATGCCCGCACGCTGCGCAAGATCAGCGAGAAGACCACGGCAGCAGCAGAAGCCGCCGCCGTAGCCGCGGCTCCGGAAGCCACCACCGCGTGATCGGCCCGCTACCTTCTTTCGATGTCGCTCTCGTCCTTTGCGTCGGGGGCGACGTCGTCTACTCGTGCGGCAATGTTGATCGCGCGTTCCCGCTCGCGTCTGTCACCAAGCCGATCGTCGCGTGGTCGGTGCTGGTCGCGGTCGAACGAGGCCTGATCTCCCTCGACGATCCTGCAGGTCCCGAAGGGGCCACGGTTCGCCACCTGCTCGCCCATGCCTCGGGCCTGCCCTTCGAGGGGAGGCGTCCTGCCGCCGCTCCCGGGAAGCGCCGCATCTACTCCAACGAGGGCTTCGATATCCTCGGCGAGGTCGTGGCTGAGGCGAGCGGAATGGGGGTCGCTCAGTGGGTACGCCAGACGGTGTTTGACCCGCTTGGAATGGGCTCCGCGGACATCCTGGGTAGTCCCGCTCATGCGGGTGTTGCGAGCGCCGCCGACGTGAGCCTTTTCGGTGCTGAGCTCGCCCGTCCGACCCTGGTGAGCGCGCCGCTGGCCGCCCTCGCGGGACTTTCGCAGTTTCCGGCGCTCGCCGGCGTCGTGCCCGGCTATGGGCGTTTTACGCCCTGTCCGTGGGGCCTCGGCCTGGAAATTCGTGGCGAGAAGGCTCCGCACTGGACCGCGCCCGACGCCTCGGCGCGCACGATTGGGCACTTCGGGCAGTCGGGTTCTTTCGTGTGGGCGGACCGCGACCTCGGGGCCAGCGCCGCCTTCGTGGGTGCTGAGCCTTTCGGACAGTGGCATCACGACAACTGGTCGGCCCTCAACGCGTCGTTGTTGTCCCTTGCGCGCGAGCGCGCCTAATTGGCACGGATCGAGGTTTGGGTGCGTGTCCAGACCTCGATCCGTACCGGAGGCGTCGCCCCGGCCTCGACCCTGATCTGTTAGTCGACGTCGACGATGACGGGCACGTGGTCGGACGCGCCCTTTCCCTTGCGCTCGTCGCGGTCTATCTGCGCGCCGCTCACGCGGGCCGCGAGTGCGGGCGAGCAGTAGGCGAAGTCGATGCGCATGCCTTGGTTTTTGGGGAAGTGTAGCTTCTGGTAGTCCCAGTAGGTGTAGTTGGTGACGCGCTCTCGCGTGACTTCGACCCAGCCGTCGGAGGCGAAGGCAGCAAAAGCCTTGCGTTCGGGTGCGGAGACGTGCGTGGCACCCTCGAAGACGCTCATGTCCCACACGTCTTCGTCGAGGGGTGCGACGTTCCAGTCGCCCACGAGGGCGATGCGCGCCTCGGGGTCGGATAGCCATCTGCGCCCTTGCTCGGCGAGGTTGGCGAGCCACTGGAGCTTGTATGTGTAGTGCGCGTGCGTGAGTTCGCGGCCGTTGGGCACGTACAGGCTCCAGATTGTCATCGACGAGGCCTGCCCGTCCCCCGAGGGGAGGGTGTCGGTTGTGTCAATGGTGACGCCAAGCGCGCGGGCTTCGACGACGGGCGGTTCGCCGAACGCGGGCTGGGTGGGGAAGTGATCCTGAATATCGAGGATGGGCAGGCGTGAGGCGACGGCGACGCCGTTCCACTGGTTGAGGCCGTGGATGGCGACGTGGTAGCCGGCCTTTTCGAAGGGGGCGATGGGGAACTGGTCGGGGCGGCACTTGATTTCCTGCATGGCGAGCACGTCCGTGTCGGAGCGCTGCAGGAAGGCGATGACTCGGTCGACGCGCGTGCGGATGGAGTTGACGTTCCAGGTCGCAAATCTCATGGGGTCGAGCCTAGCTGTGAGTGGGGGAGTGGGCGCGTGAAACACGCGTGAAACAGGTGTGAAACGCGCGGAGTTGTGCAGTTGTCGGACAGGCGTAATAGAATGATAATGATTCTCATCTATAACATAGCTAGAAAAGGCACTCTTATGTCATACCTGCGACGCGTGAGCACAGCGGCGCTGGCCCTCTTCCTGGCGCTCACCCCGGCCACCGCGTGGGCTGGACCCGACCAGGACAAGGATTGGATCGTCACCAGGCAGCACGTCGATGCACCCATCCCCATCTGGCACGACGACACGAACAGCTTCTCCCTGAATACCATCAACCTACCGATGGAGAAGACCGCCCTGTGGATCCCCAAGGCGTGGACCGGAACCAGTGAGAAGGACGAGGCGAAGTCGCAGCTGGTCATACCCGCCAAGCGCCCCGATCTGGCGTTCCTCGGCTCCGAGGGGGCCGTCCTGAACGCGGCCCCCCAGAACCCCGGACCGGGCAATACCCCCATCTGGGCGGGCCTGGGTGCCGGCGAGGTCGGCGACGCCGACAAGTTCGAGGGCGAGACCTACACGCTCGACCTCATCAGCGTTGACGGCCCGGGTCGAATGGAGATGTTCATCGACAATGGCGACAGCGTCAACCGTTTCCTCTCCAGCCACGACACGGCCTACCGCAGCGTCTACAACCCGCGTCACTCGCACATGTATACGACCTTCACGCAGCCCGGTCGATACGTCGCGAACTACAAGATGACCGCGCGCAGCGCCGACGGGACCGCCATCTACTCCTCGCCGATTACGCCGCTGGTCTGGCAGGTCGGCGGTGAGAACCCCGCCGATGGCACCATCAAGGACATCGAGGCCGCCTACAACGCCGCGCGCGCCGAGCGCGGTGACGGCAACGAGGCCCAGCCCACGCTGACCCTGTCCCACCACGCCGAGCGCGCCCACCCCGGCGACAACTTCCTCACCGACATCACGATCGACACGGGCGTTCCCACCGACACCGGGCGTGCGTGGATCACCGTCAACGGCTACTTCCTCACTGAGGTCGCCGTCGAGGGCGGTCGAGCAACCGTCTCCGAGCTGCTCGGAGAGGACGCTGCCGCCGTCCAGGCGATCTACATTCCCGGCGATTCCGGCTCGTCGCGCTGGATCTCGCAGGTCGTGCAGTACTCCCAGAAGGACACCGAACCAGTCACCGTCGGCACCACCGACACGATCCTCGTCGACTCCAACCCGGACCCAGCGCCCGTGTGGAACCCCGACCACCTGCCGCTTTCCTCGCGCCGCGTCGACGTCTCCTACGACCTCAAGCCCGGCACGACCGACCAGTACACGGCCACGGTGCGTGCGAACGACCCAACCCTGCGCGCCACCTACAAGATCGAGTTCCTCGAATCCAAGTGGGATTTCAGCCCCTGGTGTTCCATGGAAGGCACCCTGGGTGCGGGAGGCATGGACACGAAGACCCAGGACCTCGGCGTGTGCCAGTCCGACCCCATGTACATGCGCGTCATCCTGCGCCCCCACCCCCTCTCCGACGCGGTCATGACCGTCGCTGACGCCTCCGACGTCACCGTCGGCGACCACGTCGGACTTACCGCCATGCTGACAATGCGTGACGGCGTCGCCGCCCCCGAGGAACCGGAACCCGCGCCCGCGCCGGAACCGACCCCCGACCCCGCGCCCACTCCCGAGCCGGATAACGGCGGCAACCACGAGAACCCGACCCCGGCCTCGTCCCTCCTGAGCGACCCAGTCGAGATCGCGCGCGGACACCTCGACGTGCGCCTGACCCAGGCGAACGGAGAAAACGGCATCACCTACGGGCTGGCCGTCAAAGACGACTCGCTCACCAACGCGCGCACCTCCGTGATGCGCACCGTCGGCTCCACGACTCTCACGGTTGCCCCCAACGCGCGCTTCGTGCGCCCGGCCTCCCTGTCTGACCCAAGCTACGACGTGCTCGGACCCGTCGGCACCGCCACCTACGTGCTGCCCGAGACGCAAAACAGCGACATCGTGTGGCCCGGACTGTCCACCGAAGGGGTCGACTACGCGGCGCTGCCCGACGGTGCCGACATGACACTGCACTTGGCCGAGGCCCCCGCGGGCGCGCGCGTCGCCTTCTTCCAGGGTGGCACCTTCGGAAGCGGTGCGAAGATCCATTTTGACTCGACCACGGGCGACGGCGTCGTCCACACGACCGAGTCCACCCACATGCACGGCAACTGGGTATTCAGCGCTCCCGGCACCTACCGCATCGAGGTCGGTGCTCGCAGCGGCGAGCGTGTCCTGGCCGAACCGCAGGCATTCACCGTGATCGTGCGCGGAAGCCACCACGAGCAGCCCGGTCCCACCCCGGGCGGAGAGCCGGTGCCCACACCCTCGCCGGATCCTGCGCTCAGCCCGGAACCCGCGCCTTCGCCGGAACCGAGTGCGGATCCCGAGCCTGCGCCTGCTCCCGAGCCGAGCGTTGATCCGGAACCTGCGCCTGCTCCCGAGCCGAGTGTTGACCCGGAGCCTGCGCCCGCTCCCGCCCCCAGTGTTGACCCCGCGCCTGCACCTGCGCCCAGCGCGAATCCGGCACCTGTTCCCACTGAGAATCCGGTGCCCGCGCCCGAGCCTGCTCCGAGCGTTGACCCCGCGCCTGCACCTGCGCCCAGCGCGAATCCGGCCCCGGCCCCGAGTGTCGCTCCCGCCCCTGCGCCGAGTCTCCGCCCCAGCGGCTCAACGGCACCGGTCTCGCCTCGTGGGACCAAGGAGGTCATGAGGAACCTGCTCTCGAGCGGAAGTCGTTCGTCTGCGGGTACGTCGGGCGGATCCGCGAGCGGTTCGGGCGCGGTGACCACCAGCTCTGGCACGATCTCTCGGGGTGGTTCGGGCGCGGCAAGCACCTCGGGTTCCGGCACTCCGGTGACCGCGCCCAAGACTGCACCCGCCGTCACACCGAGTGCTAGCCCCCAGAGCGGTGCCCAAAGCGGTGCGCAGAGCGGCGAGAACGCCCAGAGCGGCGCATCAGGCACCTCAACGGACGGATCGGATGACGCGGTATCCGCGCTGCCGATTGCTTCTGCGACCGACAGCGGACGCTCGGGAGGCTGGAGCCCCTACTGGCTGCTCCTCCTCGTCATCCCGGTGGCCCTCGCCGGTGGCGGAGCCATCTTCCTGATCCGCACCCGATAAAACACCTGGCCGGGGTCCCTCACGACACACGAGTGTGAGGGACCCCGGCCTCGTGCTACCCCACACGTGCACGCTAGACTTCCCACATGGGAACCGCGCTTGTGACCGGAGCGACCTCCGGAATTGGTGAAGAATTCTGCTGGCAGCTGGCCGCCGCCGGACACGACCTGGTGCTCGTCGCACGCCGTGAGGACGCGCTGCGCGCGCTCGCGGCCTCGCTGACAAACGTCGCGGGCGTGAACGCCGAGTACATCGCTGCCGACCTGTCCACCGAGGACGGGTGCGCGCGGGTCACAGCCCGCCTCGACGTGGGAGGCCCGGCCGATGCTCAGAAGCCGGACCTGCGACCCGTCGACCTCCTTGTCAACAATGCCGGATTTGGGTTGGGAAGCCCCTTCCTGGACAACAGCCTGGAACGCGAAATCAACGGCCTGAACGTCATGGTTCGCGCCGTCATGACGCTCGCCCACCACGCCGGCATCTCCATGCGTTCGCGCGGACGAGGCGCGATCCTCAACGTCGGCTCCGTCGCCTCGCGCACGGGCGCGGGTACCTATTCCGCGCACAAGGCCTGGGTCGTCGCCTTCACCGAGGGCCTTGCCGCCGAACTGAAAGGCTCCGGCATCACGGCGACCGTCGTGTGCCCCGGCCCCGTCGACACGCCCTTCTTCGAGCGGGCGGGCGTCGACATGCGCGCGACCCCCTCCTGGCTCATGGCCAGCCCCGACCAGGTCGTCACGGCAGCCCTCGACGCCGTGCGTGTGGGCCGCGTCCAGGTCACCCCGACTGTTCCCTACAAGGTCGCCATGGGTGCCATGAAGCTCGCCCCGCGCTGGGTGACCGCGTGCGCCATGCGCTCCGTTCCCCACATGTGAGGGCGCGCAGACGAAGACGAGGCCGGGGCCAGGTTCGCGCAGAACCCAGCCCCGGCCTCGTGCATGCGGGAGGAAAATCAGGCCAGGCCGATGTCCTCCAGGCCCAGCGCGTAGAAGTACGGGAAGCCTTCGGCTTCGATGCGCTCCTTTGCGCCCGTCGCACGGTCGACGATCACCGCGACGGCGACGACGTGCGCGCCGGCCTCACGCAGGGCGAGCGCAGCCTCCAGTGGGGAACCGCCCGTCGTGGACGTGTCTTCCAAGACGACGACGTTCTTGCCCACGACGTCCGGACCCTCGATGCGGCGCTTCATGCCGTGATCCTTCGCGGCCTTACGCACGACGAATGCGTCCAGATCCAGGCCGCGCGAGGCAGCAGCGTGCAGCATCGCGGTCGCGACGGGGTCGGCACCCATTGTCAGTCCGCCGACGGCCACGTACTCCTCGCCCACCGCGAAGCCAGCCTCCTCCAGGAGGTCGAGCATGACGTGGCCGATGAGCGGGGCCGCCTCGTGGTGCAGCGTCGAGCGGCGCATGTCGACGTAGAAGTCGGACTCGCGACCGGACGCCAGGGTGACCTTCTCGTGGATAACGGAGAGCTCCTGGACGAGGGCCGCCAGGCGCGCCTTGTGGGAATCGTTGGTCATGGTGTTTCCTTTACGTGTCGGGGGTCAGTGGGCCGCCTCGACGAGCTCAATGAGATCGCCGATACCCTCGTGGATGCCGAAGGGACGGAACGGGTAGTTGCAGACGTCCTCGCGGGCCGTGGAACCCGACAGAACCAGGTGCGTGCGCAGGCCCGCCTCGACGCCGGCGCGCACGTCGGTGTCCATGCGGTCGCCGACCATCGCGGCCCGCTCCGAGTGAGCCCCGATCTTGTTCAGGCCGGCGCGGATCATGACCGGGTTCGGCTTGCCCACGAAGTAGGGCTGCTTGCCGGTGGCCGCCGTGATCATCGCGGCGATCGCGCCGCACGCGGGCAGGGTGCCCTCGTCGGAAGGGCCGGACACGTCGGGGTTCGTCGCAATGAACTTCGCGCCGCCCTCAATGAGGCGGATCGCGTGGGTCAGGGCATGAAAATCGTAGTAGCGAACCTCGCCGAGCACCACGAACTCAGGATCCGTTTCCGTCATGACGTAGCCGGCGGCGTGAATCGCGGTCGTCAGGCCAGCTTCGCCAATCACGTAGGCCGTCGAGCCGGGGGACTGCTGCTGGAGGAACGCGGCCGTGGCGTTCGCGGACGTCCAAATGTTCTCTTCGGGGATGTCCAGGCCCGAGTTCGCCAGGCGGGCTGACAGGTCGCGGTTGGTGAACACCGAGTTGTTGGTGAGGACCAGGAAGGGAGTGTCGGTGGCGCGCAGCGCCGCCAGGAATTCGTTCGCGCCCGGCAGTGCGCGGTTCTCCTTGACCAGGACACCGTCCATGTCGGAGAGCCACGCGCTCACGGGCGGCATATCACTGAGTGCTGTTTCTTCGTTCATCAGCGGATTCATGCCCCTATTCTACGTTCCCGCTAGGGTGGGACCCGTGAACGAGTTCGAAAACGGATGTGACATCGCGCGGCAGGGCGCGGTTTCTGGGAACACTGAGGCGTACGAGGCTGGGGCTGGTTCGCGCGCGCAGGTGGGGGTCGGTCCGTGGCCGGGTGGGCAGGCCGCCTGGCCGGTCGGCGAGCACTATGATCGTGAGCTGCTGGCTCACGGGGATCGGCGCAACGTCGAGGACCGCTACCGGTATTGGACGATGGAGGCGATCCGCGCGGACGTGGCAGCGCGCTCCCTGCCTTTCGAAGTCGCCGTCGAAAACCTCGATCACGACTTCAACATTGGGTCGATCGTGCGCACCGCGAACGCGCTTGGCGCGCGCCGCGTCCACGTCGTGGGCCGCAAGCGCTGGAACCGCCGCGGGGCCATGGTCACCGACCGCTACCTGCCCGTTGATCACCGCGCCGAGGTGCGCGAACTCGTCGAGCACTGCGAGCGTGAGGGCCTGGCCCTCGTCGGCGTCGACAACGTCGACGGCTCCGTCGCCCTTGAAGGGGCCGTATTGCCCGAGCGCGCCTGCCTGGTCTTCGGGTCCGAGGCGTCTGGCCTTAGTGAGGAGATGCTGGCCGCCTGCGAGGTCGTCGTCGCCATCACTCAACGCGGTTCCACGCGCTCCATGAATGTCGGCCACGCCGCCGCCATTGTCATGTGGGCGCACGCCTCACGTTTAGGAGCGATCAAGCAGGCCTGACAATGTCACGTTTTCAGCATTTTCTATGGGCTTTTTCCGAGTTTCGTAGTAAGTGTAATCTGACCATTGATATTGTATTTGAGCAGTAAGTGTCGGTAGTATTGGTGCTCCAAAGGCTCGATGGAATGGGTATCTGTTACCCATTTTTATTTGCACTTTGGATAGTTTGCGTGGAAGCAAATCGCTGAACAGGAGAATTAATGCTTCAGTCATTACCAAGCCACGTGCGGGTACCACGGCTCGCACGCACCCGAGCGAAAGTCGCGCTCATCCTCACGTCCGTGTGCGCCCTCGTCGCCGCGGTTCTCGTCCCCTGACATCCCATCTGAATGCGCAGGCGGCTACCCAGGTTCCCGGAACCATCCCGTCCCTCGAAGGTTGGACCCCGGCCTCGGGCGCGTGGACCCCCGCCGGCGGTCTGCAGATCGTTCACACGGACTCCGCCGAAGCCGCCGGAGTCAGCGCCCTGCTGAGCCGCGCCCTCGCCGACTCCGGCATTAACGGCATCACCGACGGTACCAGCGATGCCCCCTCAACCAACGCTGTCAGTCTGACAATCGACCCGTCTCAATCACCCCTCGGCGATGAGGGCTACCAGCTGACCGTCACCGGAAACGGTGCCCAGGTCGTGGCCGCCACCCGCGCCGGCCTCCTGTGGGGTGCCCGCACCCTCGAGCAGGCAGTTCGCTCGGGTAAGGGAACCGTGCCCACCGGTAGCATCACCGACATCCCGCGCTTCCCCGATCGCGGCGTCACCCTGTGTGCGTGCGGCACCCACATCACGCCGGACTGGATCAACCGACAGATCGACCGCATGTCCGACCTGAAGATGAACTACCTGTCCCTCGAGCTGCGCATTAAGTCCGACAAGTACCCGGCCACGACCTCCTTCTCCTACTACACGAAGGATGAAGTCAAGGCCATCGTCGAACACGGCCGCGAGGTCGGCGTCCGCGTCGTCCCGCTCCTCAACGCTCCCGGCCACACTGGCACCATCCTCGGCAACTTCCCGCAGTTCCAGGTCGCCGACGACTCTGGCACGAAGAGCGCCAACCACCTCAACTTCATCGACCCCGCCGCCCAGCAGTTCTACTTCGACCTCATCGACGAATACATGGACGCGTTCGGCTCCACCGAATGGCACATGGGTGCCGACGAGTTCTTCTTCAAGCAGGGGCCCGGAGAGTTCACCAATTTTCTCGGCCAGGTCCGCGCCTCCTACGGTGACCAGTCGATGACTTTCGACGCTGCATTCAACGACTTCATCAACAAGGTCAACGCGCACGTCAAGTCCCGCGGCGGCACGCTGCGCCTGTGGAACGACGGTATCGCCGACATCTCGCGCACCCCCATCGACAAGGACGTCATCATCGAATACTGGGGCAAGGGCGAGTCCAGCCAGAAGGACGCCAACCGAGGCCTGCCCGCTAAGGACCTCGTCGACGCCGGCTACACCCTCGTGAACGCGTCCTCCGCCCTGTACTACTACCGCGATCAGCCCTCCTCCTACGTCATGCAGGTGCAGGGCCTCGACGGCGTGTACGGAAAGTGGATGATGAACTCGTTCTACCAGAACGAAGACTACACGGTGCCCGACGCCTCCATCCGCGGTGGTAAGGTCTCCATCTGGCAGGGAGGCCACGGCAAGGTGACCGACCATGAGACCGAGGCGTGGATCGCCGACGGCCTGCGCTACGGCGCTCAGATGTTCTGGAATGGCAAGACCCCGAAGGCTGACCCTGATGCGAAGGCCTTCAAGGCGCGCATTGACGCGCTCGGCGAACCTTCCACCTACACCGACCCCACCCGTGACACCCTCACTCCCGGCCAGTACACGATCACACTGGCCGACGGACAAGGCCTCAGCGTGACGGGCGGCACCCCGACCGTGGGCGCATCCTCCGACAACTGGGAGTTGGCCGCCACCCCCGACGGCTACTACCAGATCCGCTCGGTCAACTCGAACCGCTGCCTCGCCGTCTACTCCGAAGGCACCCCCAACTCTGAGACACACGTGTCCACCACCCCCGGCCACCCGGTGGTCGCCTACGCGTGCGCCGATGCGAGCCAGAAGTTCACCCCCACGGCTCAGGGCGACTACGCGACGCGTAACCCCCAGAAATGGGTCGCAGAACCAGCTGGCGACGGCTTCCGCCTGCGCAACGCCATGACCAACCAGTACCTGAGCGTCATCGACTCCGGCTACCTGTCTCGCCGTCCCAACGGCGGTGAAAAGACCGCCGAAGGCACCGTCGCGCAGCTGCCCCTCGACGTTACTGTCGACAGTGGCTCGGTCTTCACCCCCACCTCCCAGGCCTCCTCGACCTTCGACGTGAGCATCGCGCGCGAGGGCGACGAGGCGTACCCGAAGAACGCCCTGTCCGGCATGGACCGCGCCTCCCTGCCCATCATCGGCGACGACAACTGGGGCGAAAGCGTCCTCAATGTCTCCGTCACCAACAAGGGCACGGCAGAGGTCACCGGCATCCACCTGACCCCCTCCGTCTCCAACTCCTGGGCCCTCGCCAACGGCCCCCAGCCCATCGACCGCCTCGCCCCCGGCGAGACCCGCGTCGTGAAGTTCTGGGCGCGCCCCACCACCGAATTCGGTGAAGCGACCTTCACAGTCGACGTCTCTTACGCCGGCCAGAAGACCGTGGCCAGCGAAGGCCTCGTCGGCGTGTGCGGTTCCCGCATTAAGGCCGAGGCCGTGGCCGCCGACTCCGTCGAAACCCGCTGGGAGTACGGCGAGGAATACAAGGCCACCGACGGTGACCCCTCGACCTACTGGCACTCCCAGTACATCGACGCCAACAACGCCAAGCTGCCCGAGACCGACACCGCCCGCAAGTGGCCGCACTGGATCGACCTGAAGATCGGCGACGGCAGCACCGGATACGACATCTGTGCGCTCAGCTACACGCCTCGCGCCGGTGACGGCCCCAAGGCCTCGGGTCGCGCCAAGGACGTCCAGAGCTACCTCGCCGGCAGCCTCGACCGCCTCAAGGGTCAGGGTGACAACAAGAGCAAACCGGATGCACAGGGCAACCCCGCCCTCGCCACCTCGCTGGCGAACGTCCCCGGCACCGTCGACATCCCCGTCGCCGGCAACGGCTCCTACCTCCGATTCCGTGGCACGAATGCGCAGGGTGACGTCGCGGAGACTCTTACCGACGTCATGTCCGTCGCCGAACTCGGAGTCCGCGTCGGTCACGCCAACTGACACATAACAGAGGCGTCAACCGACGCATAACGACAGGGGAGGGGTTCGAAGAAAACCGTCCAAACGGGACTTCCTGCCCCTCCCCACACGTACAAAATGTGAGAGAATCGATCTCGACAAAACTGTCACTCGATTAGGAGGCTCCAAGTGCCTATCGCAACCCCTGAGGTCTACGCAGAGATGCTGAATCGCGCACGGGATGGCAAGTTCGCCTACCCCGCGATTAACGTGACCTCGTCCCAGACCATCACCGCTGCCCTCCAGGGCTTCGTCGAGGCAGAGTCCGACGGCATCATCCAGGTGTCCGTCGGCGGTGCCGAATACGGCTCCGGCTCCACCATCAAGAACCGCGTCACCGGCTCGCTGGCCCTCGCCGCCTACGCCTACGAGGTTGCCAAGAACTACGGCATCACCGTCGCCCTGCACACCGACCACTGCGCCAAGCAGAACATCGACTCCTGGGTCCGCCCCCTCCTCGAGATCGAGGCCGGCCAGGTTGCCGACGGCAAGCTCCCCACCTTCCAGTCCCACATGTGGGACGGTTCCGCGATCCCGCTCGATGAGAACCTCGAGATCGCGAAGGAACTGCTCGCCATGTCCGTCAAGGCCAACACCATCCTCGAGATCGAGGTCGGCGCTGTTGGCGGCGAGGAAGACGGCGTCGTTGGCGAGATCAACGAGAAGCTCTACACCTCCACCGCAGACGGCATCAAGACCGTCGAGGCCCTGGGCCTCGGCGAGAACGGCCGCTACATCACCGCCCTGACCTTCGGCAACGTGCACGGCGCCTACAAGCCCGGCCACGTGAAGCTGCGTCCCGAGCTGCTCGGCACCATCCAGAAGGAGGTCGCGGAGCACTTCGGCCTCGACCACCGTCCCTTCGACCTGGTCATGCACGGCGGCTCCGGCTCCACCGCCGAGGAGATCGCCACCGCTGTCGCCAACGGCGTCATCAAGATGAACGTCGACACCGATACCCAGTACGCGTTCACCCGCCCGGTCGTTGACCACATGCTGCGCAACTACGACGGCGTCCTCAAGATCGACGGCGAGGTCGGCGTCAAGAAGCAGTACGACCCGCGCACGTGGGGCAAGTCGGCCGAGGCCGGCATGGCCGCCCGCGTCGTCGAGGCCTGCCAGCGCCTGGGCTCCGACGGCACCCAGATGCGCTGAAACAATCGCTGAGAGCCGCCTAGCGGCCTGACGCGTGAGCCGCCCAGCCCCTGTGGGGCCGGGCGGCTTCGTCTTGCTTGTTGTCCCGCTGGTGTTCCGGGCGCCGTCGGGCCCAGCCGCCCGCGAGATCGCCACACGCGAGCCTGCGGCTCGGAGTGGTCGATCTCGAAGCCCGCCCTGGCCCTCCGGACCCTCCGGCGCCCTCCACACCGGCGGTGCCTGCGGTGCTGTGTGTGGTGGCGCACCGGCTCGTTGTCCGGCCAGGCTCTGCCGCCGCCCGCCGGCACCGCGGCCTGGCTCTCCTCTGGTCCCTGCGACACTACGCCAATCCCAGCAACGATGAGCGGCCTGGACCACAGCAGCATAAACAAACCCTCAACAACGTGCGCGCATGCCCAGTGGTGCAATGCCTGCCCATGGGGAGGTGTTCGTATCCGCGGTTGGGCTTGTTGGTGTGGGCGGTGCACCCGATCCGTAGGCATTGCACCCGTTCTGAACGGGTGCAGCGCCACGTAAGAGGTGCAGGGCCACGTAACGGGTGTAGTGCCCCGTGTGTGGTTGAAGCCCTGGATGTGGTTGGGCTTATCGCTCAGCGGTGTTACGCCACTTAGATGGGTGTTACACCTGGAGGGGTCTGAGTTTTCGGACCGTTTGTTGCGAGGTGAGGGCATGAGCATGAGTACAGCTCAGGCCTGCCGCGTGCTGGGTATCAGCGAGGCGACGTTGTGCCGATGGCGTCAGCGTTACGGGTCGATGAATCGTCGTGAGGCTAAGGAGCTGCGTGAGTTGCGCGAGCAAAACGCGCGCCTCAAACAGTTGCTGGGCCAAGCCGAGCTAGAGAAGGCAGCGCTGCGAGAGTTGGCAGAGGGAAACTTCTAAGCCTGGCGCGCAGGCACAAAGCTGTGAACCACCTTGTTGCCCAGGGGTTTTCTCAGCGTCTTGCGCGGGCGCGTTGCCGGGTTGTCCCGGTCAGCGTATTGCCGAGCCCGCGCGGCGGGTGGGTCAAAAACGCTGCGTGATCATGCGCCTGGGCGCCACCGGCACCCAGATGCGCTGAACCCTTCGCTGATGGTCGCCTAGCGGCCTGACGCGTGAGCCGCCCGGCCCCACAGGGGCCGGGCGGCTTCATGTTGTTTGTTGTCCCGACAGATCTTCGGCCGCCGCGGGGCCTGCGGTGCTGTGTGTGGTGGCGTGTCGTCTCGAAGCCCGGCCAGGCCCTGCCGCCGCCCGCCGGCACCGCGGCCAGGCCCCGCAGGCCTCGCGGTGCCCTCCCATCGGTGGCTTGTCGTTTGTGTGTTGCCCGGCCAAGCCCTATGCGGGCTTTGCGGTGCGTGCGCCGAGCATGAGGAGGCGCGCGATTGTTGCCGACAGTATGAGCGTGCCGACGCACACGTACATAAAGGGGCCGGGTGCCTCTCCGATAAGGAACCCTTCAAGCAACCAGGTGAGCAGGAAGAGACCGAAGAAGCCCCACATACATCTCGCTGCGCATGTCATCAGCCGGTGTGGCGATAGCGTGTGGATGCGCACCGTGATGAGACCGAAGAAGAATGCGAGCGGCAGTGGGATGAGTACGCCGAGGACAGTAAAAACAGCGCGGTAACCGAGGTACGGATACGTGTCGTATGCGTCGGTGACAAACAGGTAGGCCAGTCCTGACACACCAAGAAGAACGAGGCTGCTCAGGGCGGCGCCAACCCTCACGAGGAGGGAGCCTTTCGCTATGTGCGCCATGCTTTAGTATAAGCAGATGGTTACGTAGTGTAAAGGGTGTCGGTGGCTTTTTTGCTCTAGGTTCTAGCTAGGTTCTGCTAGATTCTAGTGGTTCTTGTAACGCCGGGAAGCTAGGCCGCGACACATTATGGTTTCCCTCCAATGTCGCACGTAATTCCCCCGTGGCTACTTAAAGGTATGAAATAGCATCGTTGGAATTACAGTGCTTTTGGGCTGTCTCAAAAAGTTACCAAATTAAATTACGTGCGACTTTTGTTGGGGAGGCGGGGTGTGACAGTGGGGTGGAGCGTCGTTAGTGGTGTGAGGTACCGACGGCGGGAAAGCTGGGCAGAGCAGCGGGGCGGGACCCCGAAGGATCCCGCCCCGTGTCGCTAGCGACCCGCCTCACGAGCGGTTTGCCTCGTGCGCTCGCATCACAGATGGCTACTGCCCGCGTTGAGCACGAGCCGCGCTCACTGCTGCGGAGGCTTCGGGATGGAGGCGTCGCGCACGCCCTCCTCAACGGCCTCGGAGATGGTGGGGGAGACGACCTTGGCACCTACGAGCGCCGTGAACATCTGCTGCAGGTCCAGGCCCAGCGAATCGCCCAGGCCCGCGTTGATCTGGCTGATCGACTTCGTGATGTCGCCGACCATCTGGGCGTTGTTGCCTTCGCCGTACATGGTGATCGTGTCGACCTTGGACAGCGGCTCGGCCACGGCGCGAGCGACCTCAGGCAGGGCGCGGAAGTACATCTCCAGGACGGCCGCCTGGTTCATCTTCGTCATGGCCTCAGCCTTCTTTTCGAGGCCCTCGGCCTCGGCCGTCAGCTTCGCGCCAATCGCGGACGCCTCGGCGCGGCCACGCGCCTCAATACCCTGGGCCTCGGCGAGCATGGCCTGCTTGTCGGCGTCGGCCTTCTTGGTGCGCTCGAAGGCCTCGGCCTCGGCCTGACGCTGACGCGCGTACAGGGCCGCGTCGGCCTTCTTCTCGGCGGCGTAGCGCTCGGCGTCGGCCTTCGCGTTCACTTCGGCCTGCAGGGCCTGCTTGGTGACGACGACTTCCTTCTCTTTGATGACCGCCCGCTGCTCCTGCTTGACAATGTCAGCCTGCGCGGTCTCGCGCTCAATGTCGCGGCGCTGAATCTGCGACTGGATCTCGTAGGCGGCGTCCGCCTTCGCCTTCTCGGTGTCGGCCTCGACCTTCAGAGCCGCCTGGCGCTTAGCGAGGTCCGTCTGCTTCTGGGCGATTTCCAGCTGCGAGGCGACCTGCGCGTCGTTCGCTTCCTTCTGGGCGATGGCGGTTGCCTGCGCGACCTCCTTCTGTGCGTTCGCCTTGGCGATGGCGGCGGTCTTGCGGATCTGCTCGGTGTTGTCGATACCGAGATTGTCGATGACGCCGTTCTGATCGGTGACGTTCTGGATGTTGAACGCGACGATCAGGAGACCCATCTCCTCCAGGTCCTGCTTCGCGTTCTCCTGGACGCGCTCGGAGAAGGCGGCGCGGTCGGTGATGATGTCGGTGAGCTTCATCTGGCCGATGATGGCGCGCAGGTGCCCCTCAAGGGTGTCGCGTACCTCCTCGGAGATCTCGGAGGTCGTCTTGTAGAGGAAGTTACGCGTCGCTGCCTTGAACAGCGTGTCATCATCGGTCGCGATGCGGACCTTGACGGCCGCGTCGACGCGCACGTTGATGTAGTCGTTGGTGGGAACGAAGTCCGTGGTCTGAGCGTCGACGGAGATCATCGAGGCGGTCATGGTGTCCACGCGCTCGAGGAGGGGAATCTTCCACCCTGTCTTGCCGTGGAGGACGCGCTGGCCACGCGGGCCGGAAATGACCTTGACTTCGCCCGGGGAAGCGGACACGAAGCTTGCCCACAGGAAGAGGGAGATGAGGACGAATGCAGCGACGATGAGTGCCGCGATGGTTACGAAAGGCATGATTGGTGCTTTCAGGTGAGGGGTGCGACGCGCTCGTGGGTGGCGCCGCGCAACTGGTCAGAATAGCAGCGTCGGGCGTGTGACTCAATGCATCGTCTCATTCTCGGGTGACGAGGCCGTGGCTGGGTGCCGGTGGAAGGTAGGAGCGTTGAAAGTGCCGGAAGGGGTTGCTTATGATGGGGGCACGCGGGTCGGCTGCCGCGAGTGAGTGAGCGCCCACCGTTGGGCCGCACGGGAAGGACACGGGTGTCATGAGGAAAACGCTGATCATCATTGTGTCGGTCATCGTCGGAGCGATTATTGGCACTGTTGTTCTCGTGTTCGGGGTGCTTCCCGCGTTTGAAGATGAGTGCGCGGGGGACGAGTGCACACAGACGGACGGCCCCACTCTCGTTCCTGTTCCGCTTCCGACGAGGACGCCCACACGGGAAATGGCTTATAAGCCGGTCCTGTACCTGTATCCGCAGGAGGAGCGGCAGCTGGCGGTGACACTGGACGTTGAGGGTGAGCTGGGGACGGTGTATCCCGCCCCGGAGCGTCAGGTGCAGAGGGAGGAGGGGACCCGGGCCTCGTGGACCATCAGTGCCGCGCCCGATGGCACGCTGACCGACGCGAGTGGGCGCAGCTACCCGTATTTGTTCTGGGACGGGCCGGTCTCCTTGACGTCTCCCGAGCAGGGCTTCGTCGTTGCGCGTGAGGATGCGGTGACGTTCCTGGAGGAGAAGCTGGGACAGCTGGGTCTGAGCGACAAGGAGGCAGCTGACTTCATCACCTACTGGGCACCGCGCATCCGCGCGAACGAGTACACGTTCGTGTCCTTCGACGCCTCCTCCTACGCTCAGCAGGTGACCTATTCGTTCGCGGACGAGGCCGGTAACCAGGTCGTGCCCGACACCTTCATTCGGGTGTTCATGACGATGCGCAAGGCGGACGCCTCCACGGTTGTCACGCCGCAGAATTTCGCTCCGACACCGACGCGCAGCGGCTTCACGGTCGTCGAGTGGGGCGGCGCGGAACAATAACTTTCTCGGAACTGACCACGCGGCGAGCGAAAACGCATGCCACGCGACACAATGGAACAATGTGTGGTGAGATGACCTCGCCACGAACAGGAAGGTAGTGACATGGCCCAGGACTGGACCCGCATTGAAGGCATGATCATCGGTCACGAGCTGGACCCCAGCGCCGTCGCCGGCGAACTGAAGAAACGCGCGATCCTCGCTCAGATCGAATGGTTCCCCTCCTCGCCGCAGCTGCTCGGCCTCAACGTCGCGGTTGCCGATGAGTGCGTCGCTACCGTCCCCGCGGGCGCGACGACAGTCGTTCCCGGCCCGACCCCCGCGGAGCTGGCCGACGAACTCGCCATTCTCTTCAAGGCTGAAGTCCGTATCGGCAACGCCAGCGCCGACCACCTGCCCGAGGGAGATTCGCCACTGGGTAAGGTGTGGCCCTCGGAGGAGGAAACGACCGAGGCCACAGAGGCAAAGCCCACACGCGTCGTTGAGATCGGCCGCACCCCCGCGTCGTCCGTGCCGCTCCTGGCGGCGCTTGAGGGCGTTGACCTGGGGGACCTGGAGCTGTCCGACGATCACCGCGCGCTCCTCGCGGAGCTACCCGCCGAGAAGGAAGGCTGGAACTTCGGTGACCTGCCGCTCGTCACCCTATCCGTCACAGACGGCGAGTTCCAGGTGTTCCTTGTGACCGACGACCACCTCGAGCACATCGTGTCCCACAACTGGGGCATGGACGCGGCCATCGTGCCCGGCGGCCACGACAAGGCCCAGGACCTGCCCGGCGAGGTCATCGACCTGGTGGGCGATCGCCTCGACCTGCTGGCCATCGCCCGAGCCGTGCCCGGTGCCGACGCTGACGCCCTGTGGGCCTCCGTGGCAACCACGGGCGAAGAATCCGTGTGGAAGGTCGTGCGCGCCCTCGGCCTGCCCGGCTCCGTCGCGGGTTTCCTCCTGGGTACTACCGATGCTGAGGACGTCGAAGGCGTCACCGTGCACCTCGCGCGTGGCATTTCCAACGCGATCGGCCGCAGCGTGGACATCATGATGGGGCAGCCCCAGTCGATGGTCAAGCCCCTGTGGAACTCCTACGAGTCGGTCGCCGTCGAACGCCCGTGGATCATCCACGCCGCCGTCGCAGCCGAGGCAATCGTCGGCGTCAGCATGCTGGTAGCCGCCGTGCGCGCCCCCGCGCCTCGCTCCGGCTGGCTGCGCTTCGCCGGCATCGTCGGCGGCCTCATGGTCGTCGACTCAATTGCGGAGCTGTCGCTCGCCAAGCACGTCTCCAAGCGTTTCGCGCGCCGCGCGGGCGAGGCGTAAACCCTCAAAGCCTGATGTAGGACGGCTGGGGTCGCTCACGCGACCCCAGCCGTTGTGTCTGCCGCGAGCGAGCGCGCCCGCTCCCCTTACCGAGCCAAGGCCTCGGCGGGGAAATCCTGCGGGCGGTCGGTGAAGATGCCGGTGACGCCCCACGAGGCCAGCTCGCGCGCCTGGTCCACGTCGTTGACGGTCCACACGTTGACCTCAAAGCCTGCGTCGCGCATCGCGCGCACGTCGGAGGCCGTCAGCCCCTTGACGCCGGGATGGATGGCACTCGCGCTCAGCGCGGCCGCGCCTTCACGCCACTCGTCGGACGCGCGCTCGATGAGCCAGCCGAGCGCGACGGTGGGGCAGGCCTCGTGGAAAGCGGCGAGCAGCTCGTGATCGAAGGAAGAGACGATGAGGCGGGAGGGGACCTTCTCCCCGCGCAGTGTGACAGCCAACGACTCGATGAGGCGCTCGCGCAGGCGCGCGCCGCCCGCGCAGGGCTTGATCTCCAGATTGACACCCATCTGCTGAGCGTGGGCGAAGGCGAGGGCGTCAGCCGCCTCGGGGATACGCTCAAAACGATAGGTGTCGGAGAACCAGCGGCCCGCGTCTAGGCGGCGAATATCCGAGAACCCGAGCTGGTAGTAGGATCCGGATCCGCTCGTCGTACGGTCCAGGGTGTCGTCGTGAATGACGATCAGCGAGCCGTCTCCGATGATATCCACATCGAACTCGAACCAGCGAGCACCGACCTCCATGGCCTTGGAAAACGCGGCGATCGTGTTTTCCGGCGCGAGCGAGGACGCGCCACGGTGGGCGAAAATACGGGGAAAATCGGACATGGATGCTCCTAGGGTGATCGGTGCGGGGCTACCCCGTCACCAGAGGTCGGGGTGCGTCGCCGCACTAAACATGGAGGAACGGCCGGGTCCGGGTTCGATGAGGACGGCCTCGTCTCGCTTGGACGGCAAAATGTTATGCACGTACGAGGCCAGAGCCTCGTCACGCGACACATCGTGGCCGACCTGCTGGGCCATGTACCAGCGGTGCTCCAGGTACTCGTGGTAGAGCTGGGCGGGTTCGAGCTTGCCGGCCAATTCTCGGGGAATCGCGCGCACGACGGGCGCAAAAACGTCGGTGAGCCACTCGTGCGCAGCCTGCTCGAGGGGCACGTCCTGCATACCGTGTGTGGCACGCCACGCGTCAATGTCACCGAGGAGCCGACGCGCCTGGTGCTCGCCGACATCCATGCCGGTCAGGCGCATGAACTTACGGTTGTGATGGCCGGCGTCGACCACCTTCGGTTGAATGACCAGGTGTTCGCCCGCATCATCCGACGCCATGTGTAGCTCGGCGACGTCAAAACCCAGGTCGTTGAGGCGACGGATACGCTCACTGACCAGATACTGGCGCTGGTCATTGGGCAAGTATTCTTCGGCGGTGACCTCGTTCCACAGCAGGTCGTACTGGGTGCGGATGCGGTCGCCGACGTCAATCGGGTCGGCGTCCATGGGGAAATAGCCGCCAGCCTGAAGGTCCATAAGTTCGCCGATGATGTTCGTACGCGCCAGGTCCACGTCGTATTCGCGCTGGCCGGGGGTCAGCTTGGGGTGCAGCTCGCCGGTTTCGGCGTCCACCAGGTAGGCCGCGAACTCTCCCGCGTCGCGACGGAAGAGCGTGTTCGACAGGGAGACGTCGCCCCAGTAGAAGCCGATGAGGTGCAGACGCACGAGCAGCAGGGCGAGGGCGTCGATGAGGCGTGTTGCCGTGTCCTCGCGCATCGACAGGGAGAACAGGGCGCGGTAGGGGAGCGAGAACTGCAGGTGCTCGGTGATCAGGACCGCGTTGAGTTCCTCGCCGTCGCGCCCGATGCGTCCCGTGATGACCGCGACCGGGTCGACGGAGGGTGCGTCCAAGCGCGAGAGGGCACGCAGGATATCGTACTCGTGGTGTGCGACCGTCTCACCGATCTCCTTGACCGCCAGGACGCGGCCGGACAGGTTCACGAACCGCACGATGTGGCGGGAAATGCCGCGGGGGAGCGCCGCGAGCAGGGACGACGGCCACTCCTCCAGTGGAATATCCCAGGGGAGGTCGAGGAGCGCGGGGTCGACCGCGGCAGCCGTAATGTCCAGAGCCATATACCTATTGTCTCATTTTCTGACCGTCATGACTAACTCGCAGCTCAGCGGCCATCACTTCGCGGTGTAGAACACGTATGTACGAACGTGCCCCGGCCTCGTCTGGGAGATGAACAGACGAGGCCGGGGCAAGTCAGCAGGGCAGCGCGAGCTTGCGTGTCACTCGGGCAGACGAACGCCCGTGGCAGCCGAGAAGTTGTGCTGCTGGCCTTCGCGGATGCGCACGTACAGGACGCCGCCGCGACCGGGGGCAGTGCGCGGGGGAACACGCACGATCAGCTGCTTGTTGGTGCCCTCGGCACCGGAACCCAGACCCTCACCACGCTCGTCGCCGACCAGGTGGCCGTAGACGTAGGCGTCAGAGCCGAGTTCCTCAACGAAGTCAACCTCGACGGGGATGGTGCCCTCGACGCTCTCGTCGACGACGTCCAAGCCCTCGGGGCGGAAGCCGATCTTGATCTTTCCGCCATCCTCGGGAGTCAGTGCCGCGCGGGTGGCCTCCGACAGGGGCACGCGTGCCGGTCCGATCTTCGCCCACTCGCCGTCCACCGTGAAGGTGCCCAGGTTCATGGCGGGGGAGCCGATGAAGCCGGCAACGAACTCGTTGGCGGGACGCTCGTACATTTCCTGCGGGGTGCCGATCTGCTGGAGGAGGCCACCGGCGAGGACCGCGATGCGGTCGCCCATCGTCAGGGCCTCGGTCTGGTCGTGGGTGACGTACACGGTGGTGACGCCGAGCTCACGCTGCAGGGAGGCGATCTGCGTACGGGTCTGCACACGCAGCTTCGCATCCAGGTTCGACAGCGGCTCGTCCATGAGGAACACCTGGGGCTTACGAACGATCGCGCGGCCCATGGCGACGCGCTGACGCTGGCCACCGGAGAGGGCCTTGGGCTTGCGGTCCAGGTAGGGCTCCAGGTCGAGGATCTTCGCGGCTTCTTCAACGCGCTTGTTGATCTCCTCCTTGGATACACCTGCGATCTTCAGGGCGAAGCCCATGTTTTCGCGCACGGACATGTGCGGGTAGAGCGCGTAGTTCTGGAAGACCATCGCGATGTCGCGGTTCTTCGGGGGAACGTCCGTGACGTCCTTGTCGCCGATGAGGATGCGACCGCCGTTGACGTCCTCCAGGCCTGCGAGCATGCGCAGGGAGGTGGACTTACCGCAGCCGGAGGGGCCGACGAGGACGAGGAACTCACCGTCCGCAATGTCGAGGCACAGCTGGTCGACAGCAGGCTTATCGGCACCGGGGTACACGCGGGACGCGTGATCGAAGGTTACGCTTGCCATGTTCAATTCCTTCCCACCGGCAGGTACGTGCCGGACGATCCGTTGTGGGGCGACCGTGGAGCGTCTTCGCCCACGGGGTACGAACGCGGATCGTTCCGCGCGCGACCAAGATTGAACGTATCATGTCAGCGCGTTTCTGTATAGTTCCGGCCATCAGGTGGATTCCCCGGCCTCGACTCGGGTGTGGGGGCCGCCTCGTTTTTGTGTTCGAGGTCGTGGTTTCCTCCGCCGGTGGGCGCAGATGTGGGATGAGACCGGTAGGCTGGGAGCGTGGATGAAGGAAACGAACTGGGAGGCTACCGCCTGATTCGCCGGCTCGGTACGGGTGGCGCGGGCACTGTGTGGCTTGCTGAAGATGGGGGTGGCACGCGTGTCGCTCTGAAGGTCATGCACCCCGCGCTTGCGACGTCGGAGGAATCTCGGGCCCGCCTCGAGCGCGAGGTGCGTACCGTTAATTCCGTACGTTCCCCCTTCGTCGCGCACATCATCGATGCGGAGATCGACGCGAGCCAGCCTTTCGTGGTCTCCGAGTACGTCGAGGGGCCGACTCTGGCGGAGATCCTCTCCTCCGGCCCGATCCCGCTGCGCGGCGTCGCTGCGCTGTCCTACCACCTCGCGTCGACGATCGCTGCCGTCCACCACGCCAACATCATTCACCGAGACATCAAACCCTCGAACATTATCTGTTCGTCGCGCGGTCCCGTCCTCCTCGACTTCGGTATCGCCATGGCGGTCGACGATCAGCACCTGACGCGCACCGGCCTCGTCTCGGGTTCTGCCGGCTATACGGCACCCGAGCTCCTGCGCGGCAAGCCCGCCACAAAGGAGTCCGACTGGTGGGCCTGGTGCGCCACCCTGCTGTCCTGCGCGACTGGGCGTGCCCCCTTCGGTAAAGGCGACGTCATGGCGACCATGATGCGCGTCATCGAGGGCGAACCCGACCTGGCAGGTCTGCACCCGATGGTCTCCGATGCGCTCGGTGGCGGCCTGTCGCCCAATCCCAGCGTGCGTCCCTCGCCGTCGCTGATCGTCGCGCACCTCATGAGCGCGGTTGGCTGGGCACCCGGCGAACTCGACTACGTCACCGTGAACTGGGCGCAGCTGCTCGACACCGGCGAGCGTACCCAGATGGTCAACTCCGACCCGCAGGAAATCGCGGCACCCCCGGAATGGGACGAGATCACGTCGCGCCCCGACGCGGCCGGTGCGCGCCCCGTCACCTACCCCGTCCACCCGCGTCGCGACCCCTCAGAATTCACGGCCGCCAATGACCATACCGAACAGGTCGATACCGAATCGGTCTCCTGGGGAGACGACGAGTGGGACGAGGACGCCGAGGAAGAGACCTGGGACGATGAGGCCTCGGAGGGTAGCGACGAGGACTGGGATGAGTCTGGCGATGAGCCCTGGGAAGAGTCCGGCGAGGGCGACCAGGAGTGGGAAGAGTCCGACGAGGATGATCAGGGCGACGAAGACTGGGACGAAGCTGACGACGAGGATCAGAGCTGGACTGGTGCAGAACCCGCGGACTCGACCGGCTCGGTGCAGCCCTACGGTCAGGGAGGTTACCCCGGGCAGCAGGGCGGATACAGTGCTTCTCAGGCCCCGTTCGCCGGTGCCCAGAACGCCTACGGTTACCCGCGCGGCGCTTACGGTTCCGCGGGAATGGCACCGTCGGGCAGGCCCGTCCCCATGGGCGCTCCGCAACCCGGCCTGGCGGCCCCGACGGGTGATCCACGCGCAGGCGTGCAGGTCCGCGCCAGCAACGCGGGACAGCCACCAGCGTGGCAGGCTCGTGGGCAGCAGTACCCGAATCGGACTGATGCCTCGTCTGCTTCAGGCAGTGCTTGGGTCTCCGGCGGTGTCCTGCTGCTCACGCTTGCCGCGCTCCCTCTCATCTTCGGCCTCAGCGGTACGCTCATCGTCGGTGTCGCACTGACTGCCTGCGGGCTTGTCGGTGCCATGGACAGGTGGCTGGAGCGTCGGCGCGAGCAGTACGGCCCCCGCGCCAGCGACGATGCCGCCGCCATCGCCATGGCTCCGATCCTTCTTGCCCGCTCACTCGGCACGACAGTCCTTGCGCTCGCGGTCGGGTCCGTCCTTCCCTACCTGGTGTGGATCGTTCTCTCCTTCGCGCACGACGGATCTGTGCAGTGGGGGTGGCCTACGGAGGTCGCGACGTCTCTACGTCTGTCGCGTCGTAACTTCTGGTTGAGCGATCCTGCAGGAGTCATCATCGTCTGGGCGCTTGGTGCGTCGATGCTCGTGACCGCGTGGCTCGTACCTTTTGCAGCCGACTTGCGCGTTGGACTCGCCAAAACAGTGCGTTCTAGCATTCGTCCGATCTGGGGGCGTGCCCTGTTGTCAATCGGTTGTGTTGGCTTCCTGCTGATCTCCTGGCTCATTGGGACGGGTGGTGCGTCTAACTAGGCGCGGGTCAGCCTTACTCGATAATATTGCAATATTCAACTAAGTTTGGAAGGTACCTTCATGGCTCAGAAGCAGCAGCGCAGCGTCGATCCCCTGCGCGCCAAAGCATCCGAGATGCGGCTCGCACAGCAGCGCGCTGAGCGTCGCACCCGCATCATCGTCATCTCTGCTGTTGGCCTCATCGTGCTGGCCATCATTGCCGCCGTTGGCGGTGTGATTTGGCAGCAGCAGAGTGAAGTTAGCGCCGCACGCAACGTCGAGCCCTCCGATGTTCTCGGCGTATACGCCGACGGGCGACCCATTGTTGTCAACGGGAACGGCGTGTCCGCCGAGCCGGATCCCAACCTGCCGACGCTCACGGAGTACTTCGACTACTCATGCCATGCCTGTGCTGACGTCGATGCTGCCCTGGGTGAAGATCTGACGACCTGGGCGTCCGAGGGGCACTACAACCTCGAGCTTCAGCCCGTCATCACAGTGAATATGAACTACCTCAAGCCTGCCACGGGTGCCTCGCTCGTCGTCGCCCAGAAGGCGCCCGACAAGTGGATCGAATTCCACCACGCACTCCTGGCCTACTTCCGCACCCAGTTCCAGGCCGGCAACGGCACGGTCGTGCAGAACCTTGACCCCTCGTGGAAGCAGGTCAAGCAGATCGCGACCGAGGTTGGCGTTCCCTCTGACGTGGTCGCGACCTTCCCGGTCAACGCCGTTGAGTCCTACCTCGAAGCCTCCTCGAATGCATGGAAGGACGCACAGTACAGCGGTCGTCAGCCCAACCAGCTCGGCACCCCCGAGTTCGTCAAGGATCACTCGAGCGTCGTGACCCTGGGGAAGACCATCGAAAGCACGCGTGAGTCGCTCAAGGAACTCTTCGGTTTCGCTGACTCCGCCACGCAGGCACCCAGTGATCTGCCCCAGTCCGAGGCTGCCGTGCCTTCCCGGGGTGACGAGGAAGAGGCGCAGAGTACCGCGACGACGACAGGTTCTGACTGAGTCTCGCACTGAGGTGGGGTGGGTCCGACGCATCGGACCCACCCCACCGTCGTATCTGGAGTCGCTATCCCACGGAGTGGTCGAGGGTGCGCGAGTTCGTCACTGTCACGCGTCACGTGTCGGGTTCAAATGAGCCTCGCCCGTGCGCGCTTACCCCAACCTGTGGCACACTAGTGTGCGCCGCCGGCTTAGCTCAGTTGGTAGAGCAGCTGTCTTGTAAACAGCAGGTCATCGGTTCGAGTCCGATAGCCGGCTCCATGGAGTCCATAACGCGGCACTGACGCCACGCGCCCCTCAGGCTCCATCACAGATGCGCGAGGCCGGGGCGTGCCCCCGGAAGTGCTCCGCGGAACCAGCCACGGCCTCGTTCATCAACCATCCGCCCCGCTCAGTTGAGTGACCAGTCGACGCCGCGCGCCCCCTGCTCAGCCAACAGCGCGTTCGCGCGCGAAAACGGTCGCGACCCGAAGAAACCGCGATACGCCGACAGCGGGGAGGGGTGCGGGGACGCGATGATCGGTGTCTCGCCGAGCCGAGGTGCCAGTGACTGCGCATCCTTGCCCCACAGAATCGCCACGAGCGGAGCGCGTGAGCCGTCCGGGCGTCGGCGAGCCACCAGCGCGTCAATCGCACACTGCGTGACCTCCTCCCAGCCGCGTCCCCGATGCGAGGCGGGCGCACCCGGACGGACCGTCAGCACTCGATTGAGCAGACACACACCCTGCTCGCTCCACGCCGTCAAATCGCCCGAGGAAGGGGCTGGGCAGCCGATGTCATCTCCGAGTTCGCGGAAAATGTTAATGAGCGATTTGGGCAGTGCCACCCCCGGACGCACGGAAAACGACAACCCCATCGCGTGACCCGGCGTCGGGTATGGGTCCTGCCCCACGATCAAGACCTTTACCTCATCGAAGGGGTACGTGAACGCGCGTAGCACGTCCGTCCCAGCGGGCAGATAGCCGAGGCCCTCCTCGACGTCCTGTGCGAGCATGGCGCCCAATTCGTGGACGCGTTCCTCCACCGGAGCCAGTGCGCGGGCCCAGCCCGGATCGATCAAGTCAGCCAAGGGGCGCGGATTGTAATCATTCATAGCACCAGACTAATACTGCACATGGTGCCACACACTTCCCGCGTGCCACACGAGCTAGCCCAGCGCTTTTCCGATAGTCTGAGGACGTGAGTTCTCAGTACCCAAGGGATGAATTTGATCGCGCTGGCGAAGACATGCCCGTCGGCATGCACCGCCCCAAGCCGTCGAAGTGGAAGAACGTGTGGCCGTTTCTGGCCATTCTCGTGATCGTTCCCGCGCTCGGCTGGGTGGCAGCGACCGCCCTGTACCGCCAGCAGGCCACAAATGTCAGCGTGCAGCCCGTCCCGGCAACGTCGAGCAGCGCCCAAGCGCCCGCCACCCGGGGTGCGTCACCGGGCGCTGCAGCGCCGAGCGCCGCTCCTTCAGTCGAACCCATCCCCTCGCCGAGTTCCTCGTCCTCCGCTGCCTCCGCTGAACCGGATCATGGTGCCGTGATTTCTGTCCTCAATGGCACCGAAACGCCGGGCTACGCTGCCGGGAAGGTGACCATCCTCAACGATGCGGGCTATGCCGGCACCTCCGCTGCCAACGCGGATGCCAATTGGACGAACACGACGTCTACCGTCTTCTATGAGGACCCGAAAATGGAGGCCACTGCGAAGGATATCGCATCCAAGCTGGGCATTGACACCGTTCGTCAGCAGACTGGGCTCGGCGATCCTGACGTGGTGATCGTCCTGCGCTGATCGTTCGCTCTATCGCATCTGAGTCGCCCGTCTCCCGTGTGGGGGACGGGCGATGAGCGTCTGTCGAGGTCGCGTGGGTGCGTTACGCCCTGAGCGCATCCGACTCAAGCTCAGTGACCTCGCCTTGCACTCTGGGGTGGTGAGTGCCAGAATCATAGTTAGCACTCCGACATGGAGAGTGATAAGAGCATCGGTTCGATGAGGTCGTCTCACACAAGCGACCGTCCGTCGCGGGCATCGAACCTGATCCGCATCGCGGAAGGACACATTTTCAATGAGCAAGATCATCAAGTTTGATGAAGATGCCCGTCGTGGCATGGAGAGCGGCCTCAACCTGCTGGCCGACACCGTCAAGGTGACGCTTGGCCCCAAGGGTCGCAACGTCGTGCTCGACAAGAAGTGGGGCGCCCCCACGATCACCAAGGATGGCGTTTCCGTCGCCAAGGAAATCGACCTGGACGATCCGTTCGAGCGCATCGGCGCCGAGCTGGTGAAGGAAGTTGCCAAGAAGACCGACGACGTCGCGGGTGACGGCACGACCACCGCGACCGTTCTGGCACAGGCGCTGGTCCACGAGGGCCTGCGTAATGTTGCCGCCGGTTCCAACCCGATCGCCCTCAAGCGTGGCATCGACCAGGCCGTCGAGGCCATCGTCGCCCAGCTGCACGCCGACGCCAAGCCCGTCGAGACCACCGAGCAGATCGCCGCCACGGCATCCATCTCCGCCAACGACCCCGCCATCGGCAAGCTCATTGCCGAGGCCTTCGAGAAGGTCGGTGCCGAGGGCGTCGTCACCGTCGAGGAGACCAACTCCTTCGACACTACCCTGGAGACCACTGAGGGCATGCGCTTCGACAAGGGCTACCTGTCGGCCTACTTTGTGACCGACCAGGAGCGCCAGGAAGCCGTCCTCGAGGACGCCTACGTCCTCCTCATGGACTCCAAGATCTCCAACGTCAAGGACATCGTCCCCGTCCTGGAGAAGGTCATGCAGACCGGCAAGCCCCTGGCGATCATCGCCGAGGACGTCGAGGGCGAAGCCCTCGCTACGCTGGTTGTCAACAAGATCCGCGGCACCTTCAAGTCCGTGGCCGTCAAGGCCCCCGGCTTCGGCGAGCGCCGCAAGGCGATGCTGCAGGACATGGCCATCCTGACGGGCGGCCAGGTCATCTCCGAGACCGTCGGCCTCTCCCTCGAGAACGCTGACCTCGAGCTGCTGGGCCGCGCCCGCAAGATTGTCGTCTCCAAGGACGAGACCACCATCGTCGAGGGCGCTGGCGACAAGGACATGCTGGACGCCCGCGTGCGCCAGATCCGCCAGGAGATCGAGAACACCGACTCCGACTACGACCGCGAGAAGCTGCAGGAGCGCCTCGCCAAGCTCGCTGGCGGCGTCGCCGTCATCAAGTCCGGCGCGGCCACCGAGGTCGAGCTCAAGGAGCGCAAGCACCGCATCGAGGATGCCGTTCGTAATGCTCGCGCGGCTTCCGAAGAGGGTCTGGTCGCTGGCGGCGGCGTTGCCCTGATTCAGGCTGCCGCCGTGGCGCTGCCCAAGCTCGACGCTCTCACCGGCGACGAGGCGACTGGCGTGAACATCGTGCGTCTGTCCGTCTCCGCTCCGCTCAAGCAGATCGCTGAGAACGCGGGCGTCGAGGGCGGCGTGGTCGCCGACCGCGTTGCCAACATGGAACCCGGCCACGGCCTGAACGCTGCGACCGGCGAGTACACCGACCTCATGGCCGCTGGTATCTCCGACCCGGTCAAGGTCACCCGTTCCGCGCTGCAGAACGCCGCGTCGATCGCGGGCATGTTCCTGACGACCGAGGCCGTCGTCGCCGACAAGCCGGAGCCCCCGGCTGCCGGTGGCGACGACGCGGGCGCTGGCATGGGTGGCATGTACTGAGCCGCGCAGCGCTGAGCTGATACGCCTGGGGGCGGGACCTGTGAGGGGTCCCGCCCCCGACGCATCTGCGGATTCGCATCGGCTGGTGAGGCCGACGCATGGGGGCGGTCGGACCGGCGCGCGGACTCAGGCGTGCTGCTACACGAACAATCCCATCGAGTGGGTCTCCGCATCCGAGTAGGTGGTAGCCGCATCCTGCAACTGCGACGAGATCTGGTCGAGGGTGTCGTGCGTCTGCGTCTGAATGGCCTCCCACTGACTGATCGTCGTCTCGAAGTTGATCTGTGCGCCGCCGGTCCAGGAGTCCTGGAGTCCTAGCAGCTGTGTCATGAGGGTGTCGACTTCGGTGCGGATCGTGGCTGCGGTTGCGCAGGCCTGAGCGGATGCTGTCGAAATTTCCTCGGCGTCAACGGCGTAAGCGGTCATGATGTCACTCCTTCGTGGGGCCCTGGGTGGGTCCGTCGCGCTCAACGCTAGACGCAGGCTGGTAGGGGAGTCGAGGCATAATCGTGGGCCTGTGGATAGCGGGACGACACGACGCACCCCTGTGGATAATCGAGGTGTGGGCGTGTCCCTGTGGATCCACGACGCCCGGCGCACCGCAGGGTACGCCGGGCCGTGAAACGCGCGTGAAACGAACTCAGTCGGCGTTGGGGAGATCCAGGGACTCCACGGCTGATTCAAGGGAGGACGTAGTCTCCACGTCCTCGCCCGAGTACAGTGGCTCCTCGATTTTGCGCGGCAACACGCCGGTCGATGTCACTTCATTGTCGGCGGAGTGGACCGGAATGCGCTTCTTGATGGAACGGCGCTTGATGATGAGCGTGCCGGTCGAGGTGACCGCCCCCTCCTGGGCCTCGTCCGTGTCATCAGAATCATCCGGATCGTCGGTGTCGTCGGCCTGGGCGGCCTCGCACAGCTGCGCCTTATCGCGCTCGAGACGCGTCAGCTCGACCTCGAGGTTCGCGCGGGCGGTGTCCTCCCATGCGGAACCGAGGGGGGACTGGTAGATGGTCTCGTAGCTGAGCAGCTTCTTGACCAGGGCGATACGGGCCTTGATGAATTGCAGGTCGTCCAGCTCGACGAGTTCGGCACGCAGCGCAGTGCGGAGCTTCTTATACTCCTGCGGGCTACAGGACAGGCCCGCCAGGTCAGCATCCACGAGGACCTGCGCGTCGAAATCCGTCCGCGGTGCGCGGTGGCGCGTCACGAAGGCGATGAGTTCGTCGACGCGCGCCACGACCTCGTCAGCGACACCGAGGCTGGTGAGGCGACTATGTGCGTGCTCGATACATCGGGTCGCGGCGAAGTTCGCCTGAAAGCCGCCGAGCTTGATCTCAAGGGCCTTGTTGAGGAAGGCACCGTGGTACCACGCTGCGACGCGCAGGATGTCAGGGTCGTGCGCGGAGGAAGCGATTTCGTCGATATGGGTCAGCGTGTTCATGAGCCGACGCAGATTGTGCAGCTGACGGTTGGGTGCGTTCCAACGCTGCATGAGGTCTGCGCCCTCATGTTCAAGGTCTGTTTCGGCAGCAGTCGCGCCGATTTGCTGCATGGCGTCGACGAACGACGTCAGCAGCCACTGAGGTGCTTGTGCACCCATGGGCCACTCTCCTAGTTGAGGAATACCCGAGCCATGCTAGTGCGCTTTTTCCTCGCGGTCACGTTCGCGAGTAAGGAACCGAGCACAATTCGTGCGGTTCTTTCGAAACTGTCAGCTGGTGAACGGTAGAGATTGAGGGGAAAAGTAGCTGTCGCTCCATTCATCGTTATGTCGTTCACGCCATCGGCAGTTCGATGCGGACGGTGAGGCCCCCGCCTTTGGTTTTCGTCAGGGAGGCGTTTCCTCGGTGCGCGGCTAGGATTCCGGAGACGATGGCCAGTCCCAGGCCGGATCCGCCCGAGCGCCGGTTGCGCGAGGAGTCAGCCCGGTAGAAGCGTTCGAAGACGCGTCCGCGATCGGTTTCATCGATGCCGGGGCCGTGGTCGCGCAGTTCCACGATGGCGGTGTCGCCGCTGCGACCGAGCGCGATTTCGACGGGTGAACCGTCCGGCGTGTAGCGCACGATGTTCCCGATGAGGTTGGTGAAGACTTGGGAGATGCGGTCGCGGTCGGCGGGAACGATCAGGGTCATCGGGGGAGTGCGACCGTTGATGCCGGTGAGTCCGACGGTGCGCGTGGGGTCGAGCGCCTGCAGGTCGAAGACCGCGTTGTCAGCTAGCTTGACCAGATCAATGTCGGAAATGTCGAGTGGGCGTCCCTCGTCGAGCCGGGCGAGAGTGAGGAGGTCTTCGACCAGGGTGGCCATGCGGGCAGACTCTGAGCCGATGCGGCCCATGACTTCGTCGATGCGTTCGGCAGGCACGCCGCCCATTGAGTACAGCTCGCAGTATCCGGAGATCGCTGCTAGAGGGGTGCGCAGCTCGTGGGAGGCGTCGGAGACGAAGCGTTTGATCTTTCGTTCCGAGGCCTGACGTGCCTCGAAGGATTGCTCGACCTGGGTGAGCATAGAGTTGAGTGAGAGAGACAGGGAGCCGACTTCGGTTGTGGGCGGGTGGGGGGTGAGGCGCTTGGTGAGGTCGCCGGCGGCGATCTTGCCGGCGGTGGATTCGATGGAGCGCAGCGGTAGGAGCGCGCGTCGTACGAGTACGTGCCCCGCCCAACCGCCGATGATGACGATAATGAGGCCGGCGACGGTGAAGTACGAGGCCGTGGTGCGCAGGGTGTGCTGGACGTCGGACAGGGGGAGGGCGATCGTCATGTATCCGGAGAATAATCCGGTGTCTTGGTCGTAGACGGGGACGACGAGTGCGCGCCAGCCGAGTCCGGTCTTTGAGGAGGGGACTGTGACGGGCAGCGTGCGGAAGGAGGAGATGGGCGCGGAGGACGTATCGATCAGCTCGGGCAGGATGGGTGTGCCCGACGCTTTGAGTGTGTCCTCCGAGTAGAGGTAGCGATCCTGGCCATCCGCGTCGTGAATATGGACGTAGTAGAGAGTGGGGATGGCACCCTGGCCGTCGGCGGCGAAAGTGGCTGATGAGGCGGAGATCTGGATCGTGTGCGCGGTCGCGATGAGCTGGTCGTCGATCTGCGAGGTCAGGTGGCGCTGCAAGAGGCCAATCATGACGGTGCCGGACAGTGAGAGTCCGACGGCAAGCAGGAACGTGATGAGCGTAACGAGCTGTGAGGCGAGGGGTTTGGTGTCCCACCAGGCCTCGACACGTTGAGCCAGACTGGGGTGCACGTTACTCCTCGGCGCGCAGGATGTAGCCGACGCCTCGCTTGGTGTGGATGAGTTCACCGGAGGCGCCCTCGACGGCGAGCTTGCGTCGCAGGTAGGAGATGTAGGACTCGACGATGGCGACCTCGCCGTCCCAGTCGTATTCCCACACGTGGTCGAGGATCTGCATCTTGGACACGACGCGCCCGGCGTTGATAACGAGGTAGCGCAGGAGCTTGAACTCGGTGGGGGACAGGTCGATCTGGACTCCGGCGCGTGTCACTTCGTGGGCGTCCTCGTCAATAACGAGGTCACCGACACGCAGGAAGGCGTCGTCCTCCTCGGCACCCATGGTGCGGCGCAGGATGGCGCGGATGCGGGCGACGACCTCTTCGAGGCCGAAGGGCTTGGTGACGTAGTCGTCGCCGCCGACCGTTAGGCCCTGGATCTTGTCGCGCATGTCGTCGCGGGCGGTGAGGAAAAGGACGGGGGTCGTGATGCCGGCGTCGCGCAGGCGGCGGGTGACGGTGAAGCCGTCCATGTCGGGGAGCATGACGTCGAGGACGATGAGGTCGGGGCGCGAGGCCTGGGCTTCGTGAAATGCGCCGCTGCCGTCTTCGGCGGTGACGACGTCGAAGCCTGCGAAGCGCAGGGAGGAGGCGAGGAGGTCGCGGATGTTGGGTTCGTCGTCAACGACGAGCAGTTTTGCCTCTGTTCCGGTGGTGGTCATGGGTGTAGTGTCCTGCACGATGCTGAATGTTTCCTGATAGTTGGGTGGGAGAATCGATTGTTTATTTGGTCACTGATTCTGTTGCGGTAATGGTATTTGCAACAAGGAGGAGCGCGGATGAATCGTGCAAGAATTGAAGCATGTCATCCCGAAGTACAGTGGACATCCTGTCTCCCGCAGGTGTCGAATTCCAGCACGTATCTCCCACACTCGCCGCCCTGCGCCTGGGCAATGCCCTTGCCCTGTGCGGTGCCCTGTGCGGCATGATCTCGGCGCTCGTCCTCATCGTTGACATCGCCGCACTGTGGTGGCTCATGCTCGTCCCCGCGGTCATCGCCCTGCTGTGCCTATGGCTGATCCCCGCCCAGGTGCGTGCCCTTCGCTACGCCCTGGCCGAAACCGACTTTGTGATCCGCCGCGGTGTCATTAATCGCTCGCTCACGATGGTCCCTTACGGTCGCATCCAGTACGTTGACATCCACCAGGGTCCCGTCCTGCGCTTCATGGGCATCGCCACGATCAAGCTCTCGACTGCCAGCGCCCAGACCGACGCGACTCTCAGCGGCGTTTCCGTCGCCGATGCGGTAGGCCTGCGTGACGTCCTGGCCGAGCGCGGTTCCGCAGAGCTGATGGGCCTATGAGCAAGGATCTGTCAGCTGACGGGGTCGCCCCCGAGGAATGGAAGCCGCTTCACCCGCTGACCTACCTGCCCCGCGTTCTCGGATCAGTGACGGGCATTATCGGTGCAGTGACCCTGGCGAACGCGTCGGCGCTCGCGGCGTGGCTGTCGGGTGAGACGCCGACGGGCATCGAGAGTGGGCTCATTTTCCTCGGCCTCGCCGCTATCACTGTGGTGATTCTGGCTGTCTCTGGCCTCTACAGCTATCTGGCCTGGAGAATGACGCGCTACGCGGTGACCTCGACGGCTGTGTGGTACCGCGCGGGTATCTTCATGCGCACCCAGCGCCACGCGCGCCTGTCGCGCATCCAGACGGTGAACGTCTCCTATTCGCTCCTCGGCCGCATCGTTGGCCTGGGGTACCTCGACATCGAGGTCGCCGGCGGCCAGGACTCGAGCATCAAGCTCGGCCTGCTCACGAGCCGCCGCCTCGACGAGCTGCGTGCCCTCTTGCTCGCCCTGGCCTCGGGCGTGATTGACGAGGCCGTGGATCCCAACGCTGATGCCGTGGCCTCGACCGTGGGTCGCCGCTCCGGCACATCCCCGCTCGAGGCCTCCGAGCGCCGCGTCTTCACGGTTGGTGGCGTCAAGCTTCTGGCTTCCATGCTGGCGACCGTCGACAACGCCGTGGCGCTGTTCTTCGGTGTCTTCCTGCTCGGCTTGAACGGCTTCCTGGTCGGAGTCGTGGGCGTGACCTCGCTCATGAGCTTCTTCGGTATTCTCGCGGGTGCGCTCAGTCTCCTAGCGGGCGTCTGGGCGCGCTTCGACCGCGAGTTCGGTTTCACGGCGTCCATCGCGGCCGACGGCGTGCACATCAGCCGAGGCCTGACGGCCCAACGCCAGGTGACGATTCCCCCGGGGCGTATCCATGCCATCGAAGTGACCCAGCCCCTGATCTGGCGGATCTTCGACTGGTACCGCGTGGAGATCACGCAGGCAGGTAACGCCGCCCACACCAAGGATGAGAAAAACAAAGGCATGCGGGTCGACGTAGCCTCCGACGTGCTGCTGCCCGTCGGCAGTCGCACCGAGGTCCTTCAGGCGATCGCTATTGCTATCCCCGACCTGGGGGTCGATGACGCGACGGGCTTCATCGAATCCCTGCGTGCCGGCATGCGCGAGGACCGTTGGATGACCCCGATCCCGCGCAGCGCGCGCATCCTGGACCCCCTGGAGTACAACCGCCGCGCCTTCGGCCTGACCGACGCGGTGTTCGCGATCCGCGACGGGTTCTTCAACCTGCGCTTCTCGATCATCCCGCTCACGCGCATCCAGTCCGTGTC